>NZ_JAWDJJ010000043.1:0-12435 GCF_032465695.1 Actinomyces sp. MRS3W | reverse complement strand
CGCCGGAGAAGGCGCCCGCCGTGCCGCGCTCGTCGGCGGGACCACCGCCGAAGCGGAGGAGCGCGTGCGCGCCCTGGCCGACGCCGCCCTCGCCGACGGCTACGTCGACTCGGTGGCCGTGACTCGCACCCAGGTTGACGGGCTTGGGGTGGTTCGCGTCGATGTGGCCGCCCCGCTGCCTGTGCTCGGGCTGCTGGGGCCCGGCGGGATGCTGCGCGTGACCGGGCACGCCGTCGATGAAGCGGCCCTGGTGGGTGTGGACGGAGACGAGCCGTGAGCTCGCGGGCGCCGGGACGGCGCGGTGCGAATAACGGCGGACGGCGGGCGTGGCCGGGCGACCGACGGACTGCTTGCGCGTTGATGCTGCGCGGCCGTGATCCAGAGGCGGGCAACGCGCCGGTGGAGTTCATCGGTTGGACGGTGGTGCTGGTCGTGCCCCTGGTGTACCTGCTCATCGCCCTGGCCCAGGTACAGGGGGCGGCTTTCGCCGTGGCCTCCGCGGCTGACGCCGCCAGCCGCATCCTCGAAGTGGAACAGGGCGACGCCGCTGTCGCCCACGCCCGCGTCGCCGCCGGGCTGGCCCTATCCGATCAGGGTGTCGCCGCCGACGCCGCCAGTGCACTCAGCATCAACTGTGCGGACGCCGCCTGCACCACGGCGGTGGTCAGGGTCGAGGCGGCCGTCGACCTGCCGGTGCTGGCCTCGGTCGGGGTGGGGCGGGGCGTCGTCGTCATGGACGCCGAACGCTCCGTCACCCTTGCCGCCGAAGAAGGAAGCTCATGAACCTGCGGGGCCGTTCACCGAAGCTGCCGGGCCGCGGGCCGCGGTTCAAGAGCGCGCTCGCGGGAGCGCTGGGGCGGCTGCGACGCCGGGCCGGCGGTGAGGAGGGCCAGACCCTGCTGCTCGGCGTCGGACTCGTCGCCGTCGTCGCGGCCCTGCTGCTGGTGCTCGCCTCTGCGACCGCCGTGTACCTCGACCTCAAGACCCTCACCTCTCTGGCCGACTCGGCCGCAGCCGCCGCGGCGGACGCGGTTGACGAGGGCTCCTACTTCGACGGTGCGTCCACCGCCGCCGGGCCCGGCAGCCTGTCAGCGGCCGGAGTGCGGGCCGCGGCCGCCGCCGACCTGGCGACCCAACCGGTTGACCTGGCGGGCCTGCAGATTGCCGACGCCTCCAGCCCCGACGGAGCCACCGCCGTCGTCACGCTGACTGCCCACTCCCAGCCGCCCTTCCTACCTTGGGGCGTCATTCCCGCCTCCGGCTTCACCATCACCGCCACCGGCACCGCCCGCGCCACAACCGGTATGTGAGGGCGCCCGTCGGGGGAACGGCCGCGTCTGTTCTAGACTCAGCCCGTGGTCACTGCCTTCCCTGCCGCTCCGAAGGGAGAGATCAACTCGATGACCGCTCAGCGACTCCAGCTCACCTGGCACAACAAGGATAAGGCGCTCATCCCGACCGAAACCGGCAAGTACGGCTATACATGGGTTGATCCCGCTGATCCTCGCTATTGCGAAACCCACACCCTCGTGTACGACGACTATGTCCAGGGCGCCCAGACGCCGAAGTCGGACGAGTTCGAGTACTCCGCGCGTGCCGACCTTGAGCCCCAGGATGACAACCTGCTCATCCTCGGCGAGTCCGGAGACGTTCTCGAAGCACTCACCCGTGTGCCCGAACTGGCCGAGAAGTACGTGGGGCAGGTCAAGCTCATCTACATCGACCCGCCCTTCAATACAGCGCAGACATTCGCCTCGTACGAGGACAACCTCGAGCACTCCATTTGGCTCACCATGATGCGTGACCGGCTCGTGCACATGAAGAAGCTCCTGTCTGATGACGGCTCCATCTGGGTGCATTTGGACGATACTGAGGTCCACAGGATGCGACTGCTGATGGACGAGGTGTTTGGTGTCGACAACTTCGTAGCACAGATCTCATGGGAAAAGGTTGCCGGACGCGATAACCGCTCGATCATGTCAAAGACCTGTGACTTTATTCTTGTGTACGCATCGGAGCGGAACCGCTTCAAGGACTCCCGGAACTTGTTACCCCGAGATGCCGCTGACACCTCTGTCGCCTACGCCAACCCTGACAACGATCCGCGTGGAGTCTGGACCTCCGGGGACTTTACTGCTCAATACAACCCAGCTGAGAATCCTCGCCTTGATCAAATCTACGAGCTTGTCACTCCAGTGGGGTTGTCTTTCAAGCCTCCCAAGGGGCGAGTTTGGCTTATGACAGAGCCGCGCTACCGTGAGATGCTCGAAGATAACCGGCTCTGGTTTGGTGGAGACGGCACCAATATCCCACGAATCAAACGTTTTCTTTCCGAGGTTCAGGGTGGGCTTGTCCCCAAGACGCATTGGCCTCACGGGGAAGTCGGGCATAATGATCAAGCGAAGAAGGAAGCTCAGGCGCTGATCTCTGCCGACACCCCCTTCTCCACGCCGAAGCCCGAGCATCTCCTAGAGCGCATCATTCACATTGGTTCGAATCCTGGTGACATTGTGTTGGATGTGTTCGCCGGTTCCGGTACCACGGCTGCGGTGGCGCAGAAGATGGGGCGGCGTTGGGTGACGTGTGAGCTGTTGGAATCGACCTTCACCACATTCACACGGCCGCGCCTGGAGAAGGTCGTGGGTGACCGGGACCCGGGTGGGATCACGCGGACGAAGGGTGAGCGTGTTGCGGCCGACGACGTCGAACTGCCTGACGGGGTCAGTCCGGAGGATGCCGCGAAGTTCACGAGCGTGCTCAACAAGCTAATCGCGGATGACCCGGGGGTGAAGAAGGATCCCCTGGTGAAGGCGCTGAAGGCTGCTGCCAAGACGAAACGCACCAAGGAAGTACTGAATTGGCGCGGTGGTGGCGGCTTCCAGGTCGCTCACCTGTCGCCCGCCTGTTTCGACTACGACCCGCAGCTGGATCGGGTGATGCTGACCTCAGAGGCAACCGGGCAGACGTTGATTGAGTCGGTCGCTGCCAACCTCGGGTTCACGCTGCTGCACCCCGACGATGACTACGTCTTCGATGCCCGCCGTGGCAACGCACTGCTGAAGGTCGTCGAGGGTGTGGCCACGGTCGAGGTTGTAGATTGGTTGGCTTCCCAGGCCCGCCCAGGAGAGACGATCGTGCTGGCCGCTACTACTGTCATGGACGGGGTGCGGCAACACCTGCGGCGCACCGTCAGGGGCTCTCGAGTGATCGCCCTTCCGGATGACGTGTTCCGCTACAGCGAGGGTGGTGACCAGTAATGGCGACCAAGCTCAACATCAGTTTCGACTCCGACATGCTGGAGTCAATCAGCTCAGAGTTCGACTTGCGCACCCCGAACAAGGAAGCCCTGCGCAAGCTGATCTTCACCCTCAACGGCGACTACGACCCGTCGGTGATGCAGGTGCTCAACCTCGCCACTGGCGTGGGCAAGACATACCTGATGGCAGCATTCGTGGAATATCTTCGGCGCCAAGGGATCGGCAACGTTGTGATTGTCACCCCCGGAAAGACGGTGCAGGCCAAGACGGTGCAGAACTTCACCCCGGGCTCGCCCCGCTACATCTCTGGCTCAGCCGTACCGCCCGAGGTAGTTACACCCCAGGATTACTCGGCATGGATCGCCCGGCAGAACGGTCCTGCCAGACTAACGTTCGGGCGAGAAGTGCCGATGCTGGCGTTTATCTTCAATATCCAGCAATTGATTGCGCCCAAGGATGTTGAGGGCGCAACCCACGGGACCGCTCAAGAGGCGATGCGTCGCAAGCCGCGCCGCTTCGACGAGAACGCCGGTGTGCTGTTCGACTACCTCAAGGGGCTCGATGACCTCGTGGTGATCGCTGACGAGTCTCACCTCTACGGTTCCAGCGCGGTCGCGTTCAATGCGGCGCTCAAGGAGCTCGATCCGGCGGCCGCGATTGGTCTGACCGCCTCGGTGGACAAGAAGACCGACCACGTCATCCACGAGTACCCGCTCTACCGCGCCATCCAGGATAAGTACGTCAAGGCCCCGGTGCTGGCCTTCCGCAAGGCCGGCTATGGCATTGACAAGGCATCCGAGGAGCAGCAGCTGAGGGACGCGTTGCAGCTGCGCGCACTCAAGCAGGCCTACTACGACTCCTATGCAGTCAGCCAGAACCGCAGCCACATCAACGCGGTCGCGTTCGTGGTCTGCGCAGACGTCGAGCACGCCACCCAGGTTGCTGACCTGCTGCGCACCCCGGAGTACTTAGGCAGCGACGATGCCGTGCTCCAAGTCGATTCCAAGCACGATGACGAGTTGACCCAGCGTCGCCTCGACGAACTCGACCGATCCGAATCGCCCGTCCTCGCCGTGGTGAGTGTCAATAAGCTTAAAGAGGGGTGGGACGTCAAGAACATTGCTGTTGTGGTCACCCTTCGGGCAATGGCCTCGGAGGTGCTGACCCAGCAGACGATGGGACGCGGCTTGCGTCTGCCGTTCGGGGCTTACACGGGCGTGTGGCAGATCGACCAGCTCGACATCATCGCCCACCAGTCCTTCACCGAGCTGCTCAACGCCGAGAACGTGCTCCAGCAGTTCGGACTGGAGGAAGCGGTCTCTGAGTCCGATAAAGCCGAGGTGGAAAAGGTGATCCGTAAGGTAACCGAAGGAACCTCAGACGGCGGCACGGGTGCAACCTCTGCTGGCGATGACGTCGGTGAAACTGAGGGTCCGGCGCCGCGAGCGACAGAGACTCACCCCGCTGGTGACGGCACGGTGCCCGCTGGATCCCGACCCGGCACGGTTCCGCTTGACGGACGCGACGGCAAAGACCAGGGGCTGCCCGGCGTCGCCGTTCGCGCCATCACTTACCCGCAAACTGGCCCGGAAGTGGAGCCTGAGTGGGAACTCGTCTCGATTGAGCGCAATCCTGCCTTCGCTGAGGTCTCCTATCAGTTCCCGGTGACCACAATGACCGTTGACCAACCGCCCATCGATCTGTCCGAGGTCAACGATGCCGAGGTTGAGCAGGCAGCACGTCGAGTCACGTCTGCTGGCGACGTGCTCTTGCGCAAGGAGATCATTGCCGCCCTTGGCAAGAAGCTGCGTGCCGAGGACCGCGAGAGCGCCGAGGTTGACTCGGTTCGGGTCGATGATGCTGACGCACAGGAAGCACTGGTCAAGTTAGTTATGAACATGCCGTTGGTGCCCAAGACTCGGCAGACTGCCCGCTATGTGGCCACGTTCTTGGTACCGAAGTTCATGAAAGGCGTGACTTTCACCGGCTGGACCGTCAAGTCCCTGGACTCAGCGCGAAACGAGCTACTCAAGCTCATGCAGGACTACACTGCCGAGACCCTGCGTGCTACTCGCGAAGTGCCGAGCATCCATCCCAAGCAAATGCCGGGCGCGGGTTATACACTGCCGCTCGGCGAGAAGGTGCACGACCAGATCGAGACTCGCGAGCAGTTCGTACGCGGACGAGTGTACGGCGGCTGGTTCAAGTCGCTGTTCGCTGAGGAGTCCTTCGACTCCTTCACCGGCGAGTACCAGCTCGCCCGCCTGCTCAACACCTCACCGGGAATCGTGTGGTGGCACCGTCTGCATCCGCAAGACCGGGCGTTCGTGCACTACAACGCCAAGGATCGCTACTTCCCCGACTTCGTGGCTACGGACACCAACGGGGTGCATTGGATCATCGAAGGCAAGGGCGAGCGCGGACGTGATGATGCCAGAGTGCAGGCCAAGCGTCAGGCGGCCGAGGCGTTGGTGCGGCGCTTGGCAGCAGAGGACGCCTATGCGGGCCAGAAGTGGGGCTACCTGATCGCCTACGAGCAAGACACAGCCCGCGCGGACTCGTGGGAGGACCTCAAGACCTTCGCACATCCGGTCAGCAACGTCCTGTAGACGCGACCTCTGCATGAGGTACGGGGGCCGGTGCTCCAGAGCCGGATCGCTGAATTCGCGCTATCTGGCGATTGTTCTTGAGGTGGATGGGCGGTGCGTATCCTGACTTAGCCACCCGGCCCTTGGCGCAGGCGCCCCTGGTCGGCCCGGACCCCGCGTCTGTTCTAGACTCAGCCCGTGGCCACAGACTTCCCCTCCGAGATCGAGCAGCTCCGACACACCTACGCCTCCGTCGTCGCCGTGACGAACCCGGAGGCCCTGCGCGGGCGCATCGCCGAGCTGTCCGAGCAGGCCGCCGCCCCCAACCTGTGGGACGACCCCGATGCCGCCCAGACGGTCACTTCCGCTCTGTCCCACGCCCAGGCCGACCTCAAGCGCGTGGAGGCGCTGGGCGGGCGCATCGACGACCTCGAGACCATGGTGGAGATGGCGGGGGAGGAGTCCGGCGCCGACGCCGAGGAACTGCTCGCCGAGGCCGAACACGACCTGGCCGCCGTGCGCAAGGACCTCTCCGACCTGGAGATCCGCACCCTGCTGTCCGGCGAGTACGACCAGCGCGACGCCGTCGTCACCATCCGCTCCGGGGCCGGGGGCGTGGACGCCGCCGACTTCGCCGAAATGCTGCTGCGCATGTACACCCGCTGGGCCGAGCGGCACGACTACCCCGTCAAGATCCTCAACACCTCCTATGCCGAGGAAGCCGGGCTCAAGTCCGTCACCTTTGAGGTGCACGCCGCCTACGCCTACGGCACGCTCAGCGTCGAGGGCGGCACGCACCGCCTGGTGCGCATTAGCCCCTTCGATAACCAGGGCCGCCGCCAGACCTCCTTCGCCGCCGTCGAGGTCATCCCGCTCATCGAGTCCACCGACCACATCGACATCCCCGAAACCGACATCCGTATCGACGTCTTCCGCTCCTCCGGGCCCGGCGGTCAGAGCGTCAACACCACCGACTCGGCCGTGCGCATCACCCACCTGCCCACCGGGTTGGTGGTGTCCATGCAGGACGAGAAGTCGCAGATCCAGAACCGCGCCGCCGCCATGCGCGTGCTCCAGTCCCGCCTGCTGCTGCTCAAGCAGCAGGAGGAGGACGCCAAGAAGCGCGAGCTCGCCGGTGACGTCAAGGCCTCCTGGGGCGACCAGATGCGCTCCTACGTCCTCAACCCCTACCAGATGGTCAAGGACCTGCGCACCGGCTACGAGGTCGGCAATCCTGACTCCGTGTTCGACGGCGACATCGACGGCTTCATCGACGCCGGCATCCGCTGGCGCAAGCAGCAGGAGCAGGAAGCCGCGTAACCCGCGCGGGGTCCCATTGACTCGCGCCAGCGGGGTGTCCGCGATCTTGTCGTCCGGCACCGCTTGGCGCAGCCAGCTTGGAGGCTGACTCTAGCGCCGGTTGTCGAATTCCGACCTTGGGGTACGGTTTCCGACCTCCCCGGGGTCGTCAAACGTACCCCAAGGTCGGAAACCGTCATCTTGCGCGTGCGCGGGGTCACTCAACCGCCCGCCCACGCCCCCGTCGCGGCACCGGGCTCCAATGCACGTGCACGGGGTCACCGCCCGGTGCCGTCGTTATCGGTCCGCGGCTCCCGTAAGCTGGTCGGTGGTGTGCGCCGTCGACACAACGCCGCCCCGACAGGGCCGGGCACGTCGTCGGCGCACAGATCAACCGCCCGCACCCTTTCGAAAGGCGTATCAGATCTGTGGCTGAATTCATCTACCAGATGATCAAGGCGCGCAAGGCGCACGGTGACAAAGTCATCCTCGACGACGTCACCATGGCTTTCCTCCCGGGAGCCAAGATCGGCATGGTCGGCCCCAACGGCGCCGGCAAGTCCTCGATCCTCAAGATCATGGCCGGCATCGACCAGCCCTCCAACGGTGAGGCCCGGCTCTCCCCGGGTTACAGCGTCGGCATCCTCCTCCAGGAGCCCCCGCTCAACGAGGACAAGACCGTGCTCGGCAACGTTGAAGAGGGCGTCGCCGAGCTCAAGGGCAAGATCGACCGGTTCAACGAGATCTCCGCTGCTATGGCCGATCCGGACGCCGATTTCGACTCCCTCATGGCGGAGATGGGCACGCTTCAGGACGAGCTCGACGCCGCGAACGCCTGGGACCTGGACTCCCAGCTGGAACAGGCCATGGACGCCCTGCGCTGCCCGCCGCCCGACGCCGAGGTCAAGAACCTCTCCGGTGGCGAGCGCCGCCGGGTAGCCCTGTGCAAGCTGCTGCTGGAGGCCCCCGACCTGCTGCTGCTGGACGAGCCCACCAACCACCTCGACGCCGAGTCCGTGCTCTGGCTCGAGCAGCACCTGAGCACCTACAAGGGCGCCGTCATCGCCGTCACCCACGACCGCTACTTCCTCGACCACGTGGCCGAGTGGATCGCCGAGGTCGACCGCGGCCACCTCTACCCCTATGAGGGCAACTACTCCACCTACTTGGAGACCAAGGAGAAGCGCCTGGAGGTCCAGGGCAAGAAGGACGCCAAGCTCGCCAAGCGCCTCAAGGACGAGCTGGAGTGGGTGCGCTCTTCCGCGCGCGGACGCCAGGCCAAGTCCAAGGCCCGTCTGGCCCGCTACGAGGAGATGGCCGCGGAGGCCGAACGCACCCGCAAGCTCGATTTCGAGGAGATCCAGATCCCGCCGGGCCCGCGCCTGGGCAACCAGGTCCTGGAGGCCACCAACCTCAAGAAGGGCTTCGACGGCCGCACCCTCATCGACAACCTGTCCTTCACGCTGCCGCGCAACGGTATTGTTGGCATCGTCGGCCCCAACGGAGTCGGCAAGACCACCCTGTTCAAGACGATCGTGGGCCTGGAGCCGCTCGACGACGGCGAGCTCAAGATCGGCAAGACGGTCAAGCTGTCCTACGTCGACCAGAACCGTGCCGGCATCGACCCGAAGAAGACCCTGTGGGAGGTCGTCTCCGACGGGCTGGACTACATCCAGGTCGGCCAGGTGGAGATGCCCTCGCGCGCCTACGTGGCCTCCTTCGGTTTCAAGGGCGCCGATCAGCAGAAGCCCGCCGGCGTCCTGTCCGGCGGCGAGCGCAACCGCCTCAACCTGGCGCTCACCCTCAAGCAGGGCGGCAACCTCATCCTGCTGGACGAGCCCACCAACGACCTCGACGTTGAGACCCTCTCCTCCCTGGAGAACGCCCTGCTCAACTTTGCGGGCTGCTCCGTGGTCATCACCCACGACCGCTGGTTCCTCGACCGCGTGGCCACCCACATCCTGGCCTGGGAGGGCACCGAGGAGAACCCGGCCTCCTGGTACTGGTTCGAGGGCAACTTCGCCGCCTACGAGGAGAACAAGGTCCAGCGCCTGGGCGCCGAGGCCGCCCGCCCCCACCGCGTCACCTACCGCAAGCTCACACGCGATTGAGGCGAGGGCAGAGACAGCTTGATGGCTCTGCCGAGCCGATTGAAGCGTGTAAGAGGCCGCAGGCCGAGTACGCGCGACTGAACCGAGCCAAGCCGAGCTTGCTCGTGCTTGTGAGGTGATGGAGTCGCGTTTGGAGTTGTGGCGACAACACGCGCGACTGAAACCCCCGGCGGGATGCGCCCGTGCTCACGCGACGGCGCATCCCGCGGGAGCCTTGCTGGCTAGGCCGCGTGGACGTGAGACACCGGTAAAGAACGGGGCCGCGGATCACCATGATCCGCGGCCCCGCTGACATGTGTCGGGCAAAAACCCTGTGAGGGTTTTACCAGCTCACTCCCGTGCCCGGGCGCGGTGCAGCATCGCCGCACCAACGATCAGTAGGGAGCCGGCGCCGAGGACAAGGCCCAGGCCGTTCGCGCCGGTACGGGCCAAACCGGGACGAGCCGGCTTCGTGGTGGTGGCCGCCGGCACCGCAGCCCTGGTGGTTGTGGTGGCGGTGGCGACGACCGGCGTGGACGCCGAGGCGCTCGGAGTCGGTGACTCACTCGGTACGGGTGACTCGCTCGGCGTGGGCGACTCACTCGGTACGGGCGACTCGGACGGTGCCGGGGACTCACTCGGTACGGGCGACTCACTCGGAGTCGGGGACTCGGACGGCGTCGGTGACTCACTCGGTACGGGCGACTCACTCGGAGTCGGGGACTCGGACGGCGTCGGAGACTCACTCGGTACAGGTGACTCGCTGGGCGTGGGCGACTCGGTCGGCGTCGGCACGACCTGGCGCTCGCCGTTGGCGCTACCGCCTCCGTCGCGACGAACCACGGTCGTTGTGTCGGTGTGGGTGACACCGGCGATAGTCGTCGAGGCCTCGTCGGTCCACGGGCCGGCGCCCTGGAAGGTCACCGGAATCCACACTCGGGCGAACTGGCCCACCGGGATACGTATGGTTCCCTTGATGGTGGTGTCCCCACAGTCGGTTACTTCCACAACGGCGGTGGTGCCATCAACGGGATCTCCCCATTCGTTGCGACCGGCATAGCTGGTGCCGGAAACAGAAGCGGGGCAGCTGAATGCCTGCGAACCGGAGGTCAGGGTGTCCTCCCACTGCGCAATCACATAGTCGGCGTCGCCCGCCATTTCCTGGGTCACGGCGGGGAACTGCAGCGTGATCCTGCCGGTCCGGTAACCGTTTTCGTCTGCGGCGCTCGCCGAGCCCCACTTGCTCAGAGTGGTGGGCATCTTGGAGCAGTCGCCCACGCACTTGCCAGTGGGAACCTGAATCGTTGTGGTCTTCCCATTGGCGTTGAACGTCAGGGGGTTGGTGGTGTTGGACGTGATGTTGCTGGTGATCTGGGTTTCAACCCAACCGGTCAGGGTGACGTTGTTGTGGGTTTCAACAAAGTCGGTGAGCGTGATGACCAGCTGGCCATCCACATAGGTCATGGTGGCGACGACGTCGCCATCCTCGGTGTTGAGATTCCAGGTGGTTCCGGAATCAAGCTGCAGTTCATCGGGCACGTCGATCGTGTACTGCTGGCCGGCGCAGTGGCCGTCTTCGAGGGCGAAGTCGAACTGTAGCGTCAGTGATTCCCAGGCTCGCACCGGGTTATCGGCGGAGACCGGTTGATTGTTTTTCAGGAGTGTGAGGTCTGGAGACTCGGTGGTGGGGGCACAGGTGGAATCATCGGCGGCACGTGCCGAGGTGGTGAACACCGCGGGGACGATCACCGCCAGGACCAGTGCCCCCAGGGCGAGCACTGCCAGCACACGCGATGCTACGCGGGAACGCATGTTGCTCCTTTTCTAAGCAATAGAAGGACGGCAGGGGAAGAGCCGATCGCCACGGACACGCCGCATACTCGCTACACGGTGACAGGTCATCGAGCTTCAGAGCGATGGGAGCTCCGCAGGGACAAGCCTCAATTGGATATCATAGCCTACGTAACTCGGAACATCGGCGTTTCCGGATGGGGAACCGCGGTACGCTGGCGCGTTTTATCTCCCGACCGCATGCGGATCAGCGACCTGAGCTGATGGTGCTGGTGCGCGGGATATGTCCACCGATTGACAATGTCAGGCGGAGGCGTCGGGAATCGGCCCCCCGTCGTCGCCCTCAGCTACGCGGATCGCCCATTCCCCGCTGCCATGAGAAGTGGCGGTAGGCGTGCGGATCATGCCCTCCTGAGCAATCGTGGAGACCAGACGGCCGCGCGAGTCGAATACTTCGGCGCGCGCCATCGACCTGCCGCCCTGGGACGTGGGGGAGTCCTGCACGAACAACAGCCAATCGCCGGCGTCGACCTTCCGATGAAACCACTGAGCGTGATCCAGAGTAGCCAAGCTCATGCCTTCGCTGCGCCAGGACAACCCCTGGCTGCGCAACGCCGGCTCCAGCATGACCTGGTCGCACATATACGTGAGCAGCGCCCGATGAACCGTCTGGGAGGCAGCTTGCGGAATCGCACCGCGTGAGCGCACCCACAGATGCTGTCGTCCTTGAACACGCTGGCCCGGTCGCAGATAGATATTGCCTTCGACATGACGAATGTCAAAGGCGGTGGTGCGTCCCAGGAACTTGGCCACCGGGTGATCGATAGACCGGAAGATCTCCAAGGCACTAGTGAGTTCTTCGGGCCGCGGCACGTCGGGCGCATCCAACTGCACCTCGGTCCCCGGCTGATCCTCCTGGAAGGAGGAGACCATCGTGAGGATCGGCACGCCGTCCTGGGTGGTCGTGGTGCGGCGCTGCGAGAAGGAGCGGCCGTCATGCATGCGCTCGACGTCGAAGCGCAGCGGCTGACCCGGCTTGCCGCCGCGCATGAAGAAGGCGTGTACGGAGTGCGGCAGACGCGGCCCATCGCCGTCGTCGACCATGGTGGCTGCCGCTGCCAGCAGGCCCTGGGCGACGACCTGACCGCCGTAAATGCGCCCGGAGATTTGCGGCAGTGAGGAACCGGTGAACGCGTCAACCCCGCCCCCCGCGTCAGTCACCTCCTCCAGGGCCAGGATCCTGGTGACGGACCCGAGGGGCTCGGTGGTTGCGGGGGGAACGGGGTATGGCGTTGTCAAAGACCGAGCTCCTCCAGAATCGGCAGCTCGGCGCGCACCGCCTGTCGGGCCTCCTCGGCGGTGGCCGACGCCGTGGCGATGCCGGCCAGCCGCTGGCACTCGGCCAGGTCG
>NZ_JAWDJJ010000042.1:0-7078 GCF_032465695.1 Actinomyces sp. MRS3W | reverse complement strand
GGCGCGACGTCGTCGAGAACGCCATCGCCGCCGCCCTGCGCGACCCCCGCTTCCCGCCAGTGACTGCGGCCGAGTTGCCGTCCCTGCGGCTGGAGGTGTCGGTGCTCACCGCCCCGCAGCCCCTGGACGCGGCCAGCGAGCAAGACGTACTGCGGCGTCTGCACCCGGGCGTCGACGGCGTCGTGCTGCGTCTGGGAGCGCGGCGCGCCACCTTCCTTCCACAGGTGTGGCAGGAGCTGCCCGAACCGGAGCAGTTCCTGCGTCAGCTCAAGCGCAAGGCCGGCTGGTCGCCGGGGTTCTGGGATGAGGACCTGGTGGTGGAGACCTACCGCGTGCGCGCCTGGGAGGAGCCATGACCGCCCCGACGACGCCGGTCGCCCCCGGCGACACGGGATACACCGCCCGCTGGTGGCATCGGACGCAGGACGGACGCTTGCAATGCGACCTGTGCCCGCGCCACTGCCGGCTGCGGGACGGGCAGCGCGGATTCTGCTTCGTGCGCCAACGCTGCGGCGAGCGGATCGTACTGACCGCCTATGGGCGCTCCACCGGGCTGTGCCTGGACCCGGTGGAGAAGAAGCCGCTGGGCCACGTTCACCCCGGCAGCTCGGTGCTGTCCTTCGGGACCGCGGGCTGCAATCTGTCCTGCAAGTTCTGCCAGAACTGGGAGATCTCCACGGCTTGCAGCACCGCGGTGCTCAGCGCCGACGCCCCACCCGCGCAGGTGGCGCACCTGGCCGAGCAGGTGGGGGCACGGGCCGTCGCCCTGACCTATAACGATCCCGTCGTCTTCGCCGAGTACGCCATCGACACCGCCGCCGCCTGCCACGAGCGGGGACTACTCGCCTACGCGGTCAGCGCCGGCTGGATCTGTCAAGAGCCGGGGCTGGAACTGTTCGGCGCCGTCGACGCCGCCAATATTGACCTCAAGGGCTTCACCGATGACTTCTACCGGCGCGTCACCGGTGCCCGGCTCAAGGATGTCCAGGACACACTGGTGCGGGTGCGGGAGCGCACCTCCACCTGGTTGGAGGTGACCACGCTGCTCATTCCCGGGCTCAACGACTCACCTGCCGAGGTGAGTGCGCTGTCCACCTGGGTGTCGCGTGAGCTCGGTGCGGATACGCCCTTGCACTTCAGCGCCTTTCACCCCTCCCACCGCATGCTCGACCGTCCACGCACCCCGCCCGAGACCTTGAGGCGGGCGCGTGAGGTTGCGTTGGCGGCCGGGCTGCACTTCGTCTATATCGGCAACGTGCGCGACGAGGCCGGCTCCACCACGTACTGTCCCGGTTGCGGTCGGGCGGTCATTGAGCGCGCCGGCTACACCGTCGTGACCTACGCACTCGATGCGACGGGGGCTTGCACCCACTGCGGGCGGGTGCTGCCGGGCCTCTTCGACGCCGACGATCCCGGCGACTTCGGCACACGCCGCATCCCTCTGGCGGGATGGTGAGGCGACCCGCGGCACCGGGAACTGTCACCTTCCACTTGTCATCTCCCGGTCGAAGGTATTAGCGTCCGCTATAGAACACGTGCTCCGGGGTCGGTGAAAGTCCGAACCGGCGGTGACAGTCCGCGACCCGAGAGCGCCTCCCACCGGGATGGCGCAATCGGCTGAGCCGGTGAAATTCCGGTACCGACGGTGAAAGTCCGGATGGGAGGAGAACGTGGCACGCGTCCGGCGTCGCCGGCCGCTGGCGCGCACCCGCACGGGTACGCTGCCGCGGTGGTACCTGGATGTCGTGCCGTGCGGCGCCTGTGCGCACCGCCTGTCACCCCGGAGTGTTCCCGGGGCGGATGTCCCCGGGGAGCCGGAGAGGACACCGCGATGAGCACCGCCGCCGCAAGCCGCAGCAGGCTGGGCATCTTCCGCCGGGAAGCCGCCCCCACCGCCAGCCGGGGCGCGTCCTTTGCCTTCCCCCTCAACCCTGCGCTCGCCCTCGGCTTGGTACTGCTGGGCGTCTGGTGGGCGGTCACCCGGGCCGGGCTCATCCCGCCGGTGTTCCTGCCGGGCCCCATCGACGTGCTGCGCCGTCTCATCCTGGCTTTCACCGAAGGCGGCCTGGCCACCTACACGTGGGTGACTTTGCGCGAGGCCCTGCTCGGCTGCCTGGCAGCTGCCGCCCTGTCCCTGCCACTGGCCTGGACCCTGTACCGGTCCCGTGCCTTTTCCCGTGCCGTCCTGCCGTATGTAGCCGCCTCGCAGGCGGTGCCCGCCATCGCCATCGCCCCGCTGTTGGTTGTGTGGATCGGCTACGGCACCCTGCCCACCGTGGTGCTGTGCGTGCTCATGGTGTTCTTCCCCATTACCGTCACGGTGCTGCTGGGGCTGCGCGGTCTGGACGCCGACGTCATCGACGCCGCCCGCCTCGACGGCGCCCACGGGCTGTCACTGCTCATCTACATGGAGCTGCCCATGGCGCTGCCCTCCATCCTGTCCGGTCTGCGCACCGGCTTCACCTTGTCGGTCACCGGCGCCGTCATCGGTGAGATGACCATGGGCGGCGAGGGGCTGGGCATGGTGCTGGCCTCACAGCGGCAGACGGTCGACACCACTGGCCTGTTCTCCACCATCGTGGTGCTGTGTGTCATCGCCACCACCATCCACTGGGTACTGCATGAGCTGGAGCGGCGCAGCCGCGTCGTCGCCTCCATGCGCGGGCGCCGCGCCACCTGACCGCCTCAGCCAATTCCCCATTCCCCCAACCGCCTCACGGCAACGAAAGGAACCCCATGTCCGCTCCGTCCGCACCGGTCCTGCTCAACCGCCGTGCGCTGCTCACTGCCCTGGGTGTGGGCACGGCCGGTGTGCTGGCAGCCTGCGCCTCCGGCACCGGCTCCCAGTCCCAAACCGCCACGGCATCCGCATCCGCAGGCGGCCTGGTCATCGGCATGACCTACACCCCGAATGTGCAGTTCGCGCCGTTCTACCTGGCGGCGGCGGACGGCCAGTACGCGGAGGGCGTGTCCCTGCGCCACCACGGCGAGCAGGAGGGCCAGTTCGACGCGCTCCTGGCTGGCACCGAGCACATCGTCGTCGCCGGAGGGGATGAGGCGATTGTGGCCGCCTCCAATGGCAACGCGCTGGTCGTCATCGGCGGCTACTACCAGCGCTACCCCGGCTGCATCATCGTCCCCGAGGATTCCGATATCACTGACCTGGCGTCACTGGCCGGCAAGTCCATCGGCACCCCGGGCAAGACCGGGGAGACCTGGTACTCGGTGCTGGTGGCCCTATCCTCCGCCGGGCTGACCGAGGACGACGTCGATGTGCAGGAGATCGGCTACACCCAGCAGGCGGCTCTGGCCAGTGGCAAGGTCGACGCCATCGCCGGCTTCTCCAACAACGACGCCGTCCAGATCGCCCAGAACGGCATGCCGGTGCGCATCATCACCATCGGCGACCACGTCCCGCTGCTGGGCGCCTCCCTGGTCACCACACCGGAGGTGCTGGCGCAGCGACGTGCGGAACTGGAGGCGGCGGTGATGGCCTCCGCGGCGGGCATGACCACCTTTGTTGATGACCCGGACGCGGCCGTGGAGGCCACCAAGGAGTACGTACCGGACCTGGTGGATCAGACGCAGGCCGATCACGCCCGCGAGGTGGCCGTGGCCACCGGTGAGCTGGTGCGTCCCAGCGAGGACACCGTCATCGGCTCGCTTGTGCCCGAGCAGGTGGGGGAGACCATCGACTTCCTCGCCGGCCGCGGGCTGCTGGGGGAGACCACGGTGACGTCCGACGACGTGTGCGACCCGCTGCTGACCGCGTGACCCCCGTCCGGCTGCATGCACTGCAGCTCACCCAAACCGGCACGTTATTAGTGCCGGTTTCGGCATGTTATAAGTGCCGGTTTCGGTGATGCTGAGCCACGGGTCAGGCGCCTTGAGGCGCCTCGCCCTGCACCGGCCCGCCTGCGGACGTCCGGGTGGGCGGCTTACAGCCGGCAGGCGAGCAGGGAGGACACCAGGATGGCGCGCGCCCCGATGGCGTACAGCTCGTCCATGATGCGGTTGACGTCCTTGCGCGGCACCATGGCGCGCACCGCCACCCAGTCGGGATTCTGCAGCGGAGACACGGTCGGGGACTCGATGCCCGGGGTGATCTCGCTGGCCACGTGCAGACGGTTCATGGGGATGTCGTAGTCCACGAGCACATAGGAGCGTGCCCGCAGCACACCCTCCAGGCGACGCACCAGCGTGGCCAGGCCGGGCTCATCCCGGTACTGCTCGGTGGTGATGAGCACCGCTTCACTGGCGAGCAGCGGCTCGCCGAAGGTCTCCAGGCCGGCGGCGCGCAGCGTCGAGCCGGTCTCGACCACATCGGCGATGAGGTCCGCGACTCCCAACTGCACCGACGATTCCACGGCCCCATCCAGGTGGACGGTCTGGGCAGTGACCCCCTGCGAGGCGAGGTAGTTGCGCACCAGCACGTCGTAGGACGTGGCCACCCGCTTTCCCTCGACATCGGCGAGCGTGCGCATGGTGCCCACCGGCGCGGCAAAGCGGAAGGTGGAGCGGGCAAAGCCCAGCGGCAGGTGCTCGATGGCCTCCACCCCGGAGTCCAGGAGCAGGTCGCGTCCGGTGACGCCGGCATGCACCGTCCCCTGGCCGACGTAGACGGCGATATCGCGCGGGCGGAGGAAGAACAGCTCAACCTGGTTGGCGTCGTCGACTAAGACGAGCTCCCGGCCGGAGCGGCGGGTGCGGTAGCCCGCCTCGTCGAGCATGGTGGTGGCGGGCTCGGACAGGGAGCCCTTGTTGGGGACGGCGATGCGCAGCACAGTGATCCTGACTAGGTGAAAAGTGGAAGCGGGAAGAGATGGACAAGTCGCGGGGGAGTGGGGCGGGGGTCGGTCGCGCTCACAGGTACCGGTAGATGTCCTCAAGCGTGTAGCCCTTGGCGATCATCATGACCTGGGCATGGTAAAGCAGCTGGCTGAGTTCCTCACACGCGGCGGCGTCGGACTCGTGTTCGCAGGCCATCCAGGCCTCGGCCGCCTCCTCGACGAGCTTCTTGCCGATGAAGTGCACGCCGCGATCAAGCTCCGCGACCGTGCCGGATCCTGCGGGGCGGGTCTCGGCCTTGTGGCTCAGCTCGGTGAAAAGGTCCTCGAAGGTCTTCATGGCGTCAGCGTAGTGCAGCAGCGACGCGGGCCGCGTACCGTCCCGCGGCGGCCGCGGCCAGAAAGGCCGCTGCGTCCTCATCTAGGCCGCGCCCCATGGTGTGAAGGCGTACCCCGGTTTCCTGCTCGAGGGCCACCAGTGCCTCACGCAGTCCCGCTACAGAAACCTCCACGCGCCGATGGGTGCAACCGTGCCGGCGAGGGGCGCACAGCGCGTCGGCCTGGGCCCGTACCTGCTCGCCCAGGGCCCCCGGCAGACGGGGGACGACGATGTCTGCGGCGGCCAGCGCAACACGCCCATAGGCGGTAAGGGAGTGGTGTGAGATGCCCCGGTGCCGAGACCGGGCGTCCGCCTCAGACACCCGCAGGCAGGCGACCGGCTGCCCGCCCAGCACGCTGGCGGCATTGATGACGTCGCCGCAGGCAACCCCGGAGAACCCCCAGGGCGTGTCCGTGCCCAGGTTGCCGGGCCCCTGCGCCACCACGACGACGTCGGCGCCGAGCACATGCCGCGCGGCCAGCAGGCCGTTGTGAATGCTCACCGCTTCCAGGTCCCCGCCCCAGGCCTGGCCGACCGAGACGGTTCCCACCAGGCGGCCCGCCTGCTGCAGCCCGGCGACGATCCGCGAGTAGGGCAGCGGCAGGGCGCCGCCGTCGGTCATGACGTAGGCGACGCGCAGCTCCGGGCCCGCCTCGGCCTCGCGTGCAGCGTCATCCGGGGCGTACAGGCCGGCCACAATGGCGGGCAGCGCCGAATGCAGGTCCGCGACGACGACGGGCGCCCCCTCCAGTGTGAGCGAGTCGAGCGGCGCGGACAGCAGCGCGTGGGCAGCGGTATCCTGCTCATCGACGCCGGTGACCATGACCTGGTCGGGCATATAGCGGGCCTTGACGAGGTGACCGCCCGCCGGCGGATCCGGGGGCAGCACGCTCGGGCGGGCGGCCACCATGGCGTGCCCACCGGTGCCGAGCCCGCGGGCCAGCGCAGATACCTCCAGTCGCACCCACTCCCCGACCTCGGGCAGGCCGGTCAGCGACTCGTAGGCCACCGCCCGGCATGATGCGCCGGGCGTGAGTACCTCCGCCCCGGGCGGAGCCGAGGCAATGCGCACCTCCACCTCAGCGCAGCGCCTCCCCGGCTTCCCCCAGGTCCGCCGCGCACCGAGCACGTCGCCGTCGCGCCACATCATGGGCTCACCCTAAGCCAAGCCGGGCGTCATGCCCACGCGGCGGCCGCCCGAGCACCTAGGCTGCTGCCGTGGCCAGCACAGCATCCCCCACCGAATCTCACACCGGTCCGGCGGCGATTCCCGCCGAGGAGCGTCAAGTCAACCTGCTGCTGGCGCTGCGCCACACGGTCACGGGTTTGACCGCCGTGGAGATCACCCAGACGGTCACCGGCTACACGGGCGGGGACTCGGCACGGCGCATGTTCGAACGCGACAAGGGCGTGCTGCGTGACCTCGGCATCCAGATCACGACGACCGGCCAGGGGGAGGAGTCCCGCTATCGCATCACCGACGCCGACTATGTTCTGCCTGAGCTCGCTCTCACCGCGCCGCAGGCCGCGGCCATTGACCTGGCGGCCTCTGCCTGGCGCAGCGGTGCCCTCACCCCTGCCGCCCGACACGCACTGACGAAGATCCGGGCCGTAGCCGCCCCGGCCGCCGGGGACGCCCCGCTCCCGGACCTCAGCGTTGACATCGCCGGTGACGAGGTCCCCGCCGAGCTTGCCGCCGCCGTGGCGGAGCGCCGCCGGGTCAGCTTCGACTACGCCTCGGCCAGCTCCGGGCGGGTGCGGGCCCGCACCGTCGAGCCGCACCGGCTGCGCATGAGCGAGGGGGCCTGGTACCTCGACGCTCTGGACTGCCCGTCCGGGCAGCCACGCACCTTCCGGCTGGCCCGGATCGTCGGGAGGGTCTCCCTCGTGTCCGACGCCGCCGCCTTCACAC
>NZ_JAWDJJ010000041.1:0-856 GCF_032465695.1 Actinomyces sp. MRS3W | reverse complement strand
TCCCAGCACCCAAACCAACCGACACGGCCGACACCCCAGACACCCCGCCAGCGAACGGGGACGACGTCCCCGACGCAGAATCAACACACCCAGGCCAGACAACCGCACACCCCACCACCTCCTGACACGCTGACACCCACCATCACGCTCACACCCACCATGGACTCAACCAACACCACCGGCAAGCCTGACAGCGCCCGTAACTCACACGCTGCCGTCCCCGAGGCTCGTGATCGCCGGCCAAGGCGACGCAGATCATTGATTCTGCTCACCATCGCGCTGGCCGTTGCGCTTGTCATCGGCGTTGTCGGCGTGTGGTGGCGCCCCTGGGAGACGGAAGAACCCCCGGCACCCCCGCCGGAGACCGTATGCAACGGCCTCTACGAGACCGCCGAACTCAACCGAATCCTCGGCAGCCAAATCGGAGACTCCTGGATGACGCAGCTCAGCAGCCGAACAAGCACATGCACTGTCTTGTCGGGCAAGCCCCCGGCGACGAACTCCAAGGGCTACGAGCTGGACGACGCCATTATGATGATCGACTTCTGGCGCTACGACTATTACGAGGCCGGCAACGGTTATAAGTGGACCGATGAGACCATGGCCGCGGACACCGACAACGGTGTTCAGAAGCTCGATATCCCCCAGCTGGAGGGCAACACCTACCTCTGGGTCATGCAATTCAACTCAGAAAACGATGTGCACGGCTACTGGTTTGGGGACGGCTTCACGGTAGTGGTCAACCTTCTCCACCCCGAAAACGGCCTGGATGCCCCGCACAACACCCGGGAGGCAGTGGAGGTCATGCCCGAACTACTGACCTACATCGGAACCAACGCACAGAATCACCCCGCCC
>NZ_JAWDJJ010000040.1:0-11421 GCF_032465695.1 Actinomyces sp. MRS3W | reverse complement strand
CAGCACGCCGGCCTGGCCCGGGCCGGCGTGCAGCACGCCGGGCCGGGCCAGGCCGGCGAGCGGGCGGGCGATCAGCGCCCCGACCCAGGCCGTGGCCAGGCTCGCCGTCGCTAGCGCCAGCAGGAGGAGACCCAGGTTCCGGGCCAGCCCGAGGCCGAGGTAGGTGCCCACCGCGGTCAGGATGGTGGCGAGCACGAGCACCTGGCATCCGGCACTTGTCGGCGCCGCCCACGGCAGGCGGCGCGGGCGAGGCAGCCGGCCAGAGTACGCGGACGCAGTGGCCCAGCCGCCCGCCACTCCCGGGGGTATCACCGGCGCGGGCATGGCTTCGCGGGCTGTCCCCATGCGCTCAATTCCCCCGGGGAACGGGCGTGCGGGCGAGGATGCGGGACAGGGCGGCCGAGGCGGCGTTCAGGGCGGCGGAGGCCGAGGGGTGTCGGCCCGCCGGGACCAGGCGGTGGGCGAGCACGTCGTCGGCGGCACGTGCGACGTCGTCGGGGGAGACGAATCCGCGTCCGGCCATGGCGGCGCGGGCGCGGGCGACGGCGGCCAGATGCAGGCCGGCGCGGGGGCTGGCACCCAGGGTGATGGCCTCGTCGTGGCGGGTGGCCGCCACCAGGGCGACGATGTAGCGGGCGACCGCCGCGTCCAGGTGCAATCCGGCCACCGTCTTGCGCGCGGCGCGGGCGGAGTCCTCGGAGGCGATGGGGGCGATGTCTCTCAACGGGTCGGTTCCGCCGCGCGCCAACAGCATGGTCTCCTCGGCGGCGGCGTCGGGGTAGCCGATGGCCAGGCGCGTCATGAAGCGGTCGCGCTGGGCCTCGGGCAGGGGGAAGGTGCCCTCCATGTCGAGGGGGTTCTGGGTGGCGACCACCATGAACGGGTCGGGCAGCTGCAGCGTGCGCCCCTCCACGCTCACCTGCCCCTCCCCCATCGCCTCCAACAGCGCCGACTGGGTGCGCGGGGTGGCGCGGTTGATCTCGTCGGCGATGACGATGCCGGCGAACACCGGGCCCGGGTGGAAGCGGAACTCGCGGGCGGCCTGGTCGTAGACGCTCACCCCGGTGACGTCGGCGGGCAGCAGGTCGGCGGTGAACTGGATGCGAGAGGCGGGCAGGTCCAGGCAACGGGCTAGCGTCAGGGCGAGGGTGGTTTTGGCGACGCCGGGGACGTCCTCGATGAGCAGGTGTCCGCCGGCGAGGAAGGTCGCCAGCAGGGTGTCGATCGCCTCGGCTTTGCCGACGACGACGCTGGCCATCCGCTCACGCAGCGCCTCGGTGAGCTCGCACAGCGCCGCCGGTGTCACCGCACCCGGTGCGCGGGTTCCCGCAGCCTGGGAATCGGCGGACCGAAAAGTGCTGGCTGCTGTCATACCACGATTCTGTCAGAGCGCCGACCGTATCGGCAGGCACTGCCAGTCCCCGGAACCGGGCTCAGCGCCGACTGATGACCGGTGACGGACACGCTACTGGTCGGCCGAGGACGGCTCTGCGGTCGCCGTCGCCGTTGGCGTCGCGGATGGATCGTTCCGGTTGGGACCCGGATCCTCCGTGCGCGCCGCGACTCCGTCCAGCACCTGCGGGGCGTACTTGATCACCAACTCCTCCAACTCAGCAGCCGTCGACTCATCTACACCATCAGTACCCACCGTGTACATCGCGAATGCCGCACGACCTTCAAACCAATAGGCATAGGCATCCGGATATGAATCATCAACAAGCGAGAACACGCGAGCATCCGTTCCTGGAACTTCGCGCCCCTCACCACCCGTAATAGCCTCCAGCGTAGTCACCGCATTATTACCGCCACGCCCGAACCGCACCCAGGAATCATCGGTGCCGTAGGCCACCAGCGTTCCCCGCTCCCCCGTGATATCGCACTTCAAAACAGCGGACGCATGATCTTCAACTTCGGTAACTCTTCCAACAATAGGAATCACGTCTTCCTCGGCAATGATCCCACAATACGGGCCGGCCACCGAATCATCTGCGCACCCGCCGACACAGGCCACGGCCGAAAAAACCACACCCACCAGCAGCGGGCGCACCAAGACCCGCGCAGCACCCGAAATAGACACCACGCTCACCTCTTCCCCAGATTAAGACCGTCATCGAACCCATCTCCACTGTCCCGGGCACCACTCGAGACCCCCGCGAGATCGCTGTCATCTTGAATCCAGCCGTTAAACTCCGCCATATTGTCAGGATCCGAGAACAAAGCCTCGGCATCAATGCGCTGACCCACACTATCGCCCGGACTCATCCAACGGTCGTAACCAACATAGGGATTCCCATCCTTATTCTCATAAGCGCCCTCAGGAAGAAGATCGCGTTGCTCCAGCTTGATGTACGCCTCAGCCAGGAGCCGCTGTTTGACTTCATCCTGCATGTCGATCGCCTCATCTTGGGCCTGTTGCGAGTAATCCGGGAGCGCATCACCCGCAGCATCAAGCGCATAGGACTCCGCAATACCCATGGCCTTCCCAATCAGGGGGGACTGGGGCCCCGGGATGAGACTCAGTCCCTTGCCGAAAGCATCGAGGATCATCTGGTTGGTACCGTCCTGCTGCGCCGCCGCATCCCCTCTTCCCTTCTCTGCAGCTCCCTGGATATACCCGAGCAGTCGACCGTCGGAATAACGCGTTTGGGACACCTGGTTAAAGGCGTCCGCATAACTCGCATCCTCGCCCAGAGCATCCAAGGAACTGTCAAGACGCAGGGATGTGTATCTGCCTGCGGCGTCCGAGACAGTCTCCAGTGCGACGTCATCCTTGAGTGTTTCCTGAAGCAGTGAACGTATCGCCTCTTCGTTCCTCTCCTCCCAGCCTGCAGGCATGTATGCGTTGAACTCGGACGACTCACCACTTCGCACGGCACCGTTGGCGGCCTCGTCGACCTCCTGCATGGAGTTGGCCAGCACCACGGCCGCGTTCTGCCGTGAGACATCCGTCCACAAGCCACTCTTACGCCCGGCCATATCCACCACCGCCTGCTCCGTCAGCCACGCCGCACGCTCATCGGTAGTTCCCGGTGTCTTCTGCCGATACTCCGAGGCACCGGCGAAGGCCGCGGTGAACGCCTCAAAGCTCGTCGAATCCCAATCGCGTCCTTTGAGCCACTCCAGCGTGCCGTCATCTACCTCAACGGTCTCCTCCGTAGCCCGGGCATCAACCGGTGGCGCCATGAAGTCCAGAGCGGCCGCAGGCTGCCGCCCCATCGCAGTGAGGATCCCGGCCATAGGATCCCAGTCACCCACCGTTCCCTCCGAAGACGTGGTTTTCATGCGCTGTATCTGCCATATCGGAAGGCCGTCGCGGGACTGCTCATGCTCCTGCATGGCATACCCCAGATCCAGCAGGAAGTTCTTGTCGAACTCTCCTCCTGCCTGCACTGCCTCGCCGTCGACCTCAACCGTATTCGCCGCCGTCCGGCCGGCGCCCTCCAGCAGCAGATTGAAGCCAAGCGGCATGTAGTAGGGCTGGCTTTCATCAGTCACTAGTTCTGCCAAACCCTCCGCATACTCGCTGCGATGCTGCGGCGTCCAAGCAGAAGAACTCGTCGCCGTACCGAAGCAAATGGACAGCGTCGCCTGCGCCGACAGCCATGCATCATTCGCCTGCTGCCAGCGAATCACGTAATCGGTATCCGGGTCATCCGGGTCATAGGCCGGAACAGTCTCGGCCAAAGACTGCCGCTGCTGATCAATCCTGTAGGCCAGATCCGCCATGGCCTCCGGACCCATGGCATCAGCGAACGCAGCAGCATAGACCTCATCATCCCGACGATCCGCCACCGACCCATTCATAAGCTCCAGCAACTCATCACCCGTGGCGTTCTTGGCCTTGTCCGCGTCGATCTCGGCCTGCACCACCGAACTGAAGTCCTGCGCCGAACTGATGGTCACGGTATCCGGCAGGTCATAGGTGATGACACCGTCCGCGTTCATGCCGGCGATTCCCGACTCGTTGAGCCGGACAATCTCGTCCTTGCAGGACTCGATTTCATCCGCTCTGAGGTTGACGTTGTCTATCGCGGTCGATGCGTCTCCGCTGAAGTTGCTCTCGGGAAGATCAACGCCTTGGGCGGTGAATTCCCTGTCGATTGCCGTTCTTGCGCTCTCGGCATCATCCGCCACGTTGCGGATATGCTCGATAGCGGTCTCAAGCTTCTCCACATCGAGGTACACCTTCGTCATGTCTGTGCGTCCTTCGGCTCTTCGCTCATCGTCGGGGTGATCGCTGGTGTGCTTAGCGTTAGTCCGCGTCCTCACTGCTCTCGGCCGTGGCGATCGCCGATTCCAGGTCCTCGCTCAGACCTGCAAAGACGGCAATTAATGCGTCAATCTCTGTTTTTGTATTCGCCGACTCATCATCCGCAAGCGGCCCGACCCAAGTGTCGGAAGCGTTGACCCACGCGTACAGACCCTCCGTGATCGTACAGGCATAAGGATCGACCAGGCCTGCCGATCGATTTCTCTCGTCGACGAAGTCCTTCAGCTCGGTGAGCGTTTCTTTGTCCGCCATGTGACCATCTCCTCAGGGTGTCTGGTCCGCGCGCTTACACAGGTATTGCGACAGTATCACCCCACGGCAACGATTCGCCACACGTACTGGTGGGTAGAACTCCCCGCGGCACCTCGTCACCGCGCAAAACAACGAATGCGGCGCCGGGCCGGGCTCGTCACCCGGTCCGACGCCGCACCCACGTATACGCGGATTCTCCTCCCGCAGGGGCCCCGGTTATGCCCCCTGCTCCGGGGACAGCACCGCGGCCCGGCCGGCCTCCAGGCGCGCCACCGGCACGCGGAAGGGCGAGCAGGACACGTAGTCCAGGCCGACGCGGTGGAAGAAGGCGATGGAGTCGGGGTCGCCGCCGTGCTCGCCGCACACGCCCATCTTCATGCCCGGCTTGGTCGACCGGCCACCCTCGACCCCCAGGCGCACCATGCCGCCGACGCCGTCGACGTCGATGGATTCGAACGGGGAAGTGCCGAAGATACCGCCGTCGATGTAGCGCCCCACGAAGGAGGCCTCGACGTCGTCGCGTGAGAACCCCCAGGTGGTCTGGGTCAGGTCGTTGGTGCCGAAGGAGAAGAAGTCGGCCTCCTCGGCCACGTGCGCCGCGGTGACAGCGGCGCGGGGCAACTCGATCATGCAGCCGATCGGGAAGTTGAGCTCGTAGCCGGACTCGGCGGAGACCTCGGCCAGGACGGCCTCAACGCGCTCACGGGCCAGCTGCAGCTCCCGCACCGAGCCAATGAGCGGGATCATGATCTCCGGGTGCGGATCGCCGCCGGCCCGCAGGCGCTCCACGGCCGCCTCGGCGATGGCCCGCACCTGCAGTTCGATGAGCCCGGGCAGGGTGAGCAGCAGGCGCACGCCGCGCAGGCCGAGCATGGGGTTGGCCTCGTGGTTGCGGCGCACCACCGCCAGCAGCTGCTCGTCGGCCGGGTCCAGGGTGCCGCGCTCACGGTCGAGTGCGACCTTGACGCTCAGTTCGGTCAGGTCGGGCAGGAACTCGTGCAGCGGCGGGTCGATGAGGCGCACCGTCATCGGCTTACCGTTCATCGTCTCGAACATCTTGACGAAGTCGCCCTTCTGCAGCGGCAGCAGGGCGGCGAGCGCACTCTCGCGCTCGGCGTCGGTCTCGGCCAAAATAAGGTTCTGCACGTACTGCTTGCGCTCACCGAGGAACATGTGCTCGGTACGGCACAGACCCACGCCCTGGGCGCCGCGGTGCATGGCGTGACGGGCGTCGTCGGGGGTGTCGGCGTTGGCGCGCACCTGCAAGCGGCGCACCTCGTCGGCCCGGCGCATGATGCGGTCCACGCTGGTGATCAGCTCCCGGGTGTCGTCGTCACCCGCGGTGTTCAGGGCCTCCTCGAGGCCGCGGCGCAGGTAGGTCATGACCGGAGAGTCAACGACGGCGACCTCACCGAGGAAGACCTCCCCGGTGGTGCCGTCGATGGCAATGACGTCGTCACCGGTGAATACCTGGTCCCGTCCGGCCACGCGCAGCGTGCGGGAGGCGGCGTCGACAGTGAGTGCCTCGGCCCCGCACACGCAGGTCTTGCCCATGCCGCGGGCGACAACGGCGGCGTGGGAAGTCTTGCCGCCGCGAGCGGTGAGCACGCCGGCAGCGGCGACCATGCCGGGCAGGTCGTCGGGGTTGGTTTCACGGCGCACGAGGATGACGGACTCGCCGGCCTCCGCGCGGGCGATGGCCTCGGCGTTGTCGAAGGCGATGTGACCGACGGCGGCACCCGGGGAGGCTGGCATAGCGCGGGTGAGCAGGTCGCGGCCGGCGTCGTCGCCGAACTGCGGGAACATGAGTTGGTTGAGCTGGTCGCCGGTCACGCGGGTGAGCGCCTCGTCCATGGTGATGAGCTTTTCGTCCACTAGCTGCGTAGCCACGCGGAAGGCGGCCGCCGCGGTGCGCTTGCCGACGCGGGTCTGCAGCAGCCACAGCTTTCCGCGCTCGATCGTGAACTCGATGTCGCACAGGTCGCGGTAGTGGGTCTCCAGCTTGCGCATGGCCGCGCGCAGTTCGTCGTAGCTGGTCTTGTCCAAGCGCTCGAGGTCGGCCAGGGACAGGGTGTTGCGAATGCCGGCAACCACATCCTCGCCCTGAGCGTTGACCAGGTAGTCGCCGTAGACCCCGGAGCGGCCGGTGGAGGGGTCGCGGGTGAAGCAGACTCCGGTGCCGGAGGTCTCCCCCATGTTGCCGAACACCATGGTGCACACGTTGACGGCGGTGCCCAGGTCGTGCGGGATCTTCTCCCGGCGACGGTAGATGTGGGCGCGCTCGGTGTTCCAGGAGCGGAAGACGGCCTCGGTGGCCATGTCCAGCTGGACGCGCGGTTCCTGGGGGAACTCGATGCCGGCGTGGGTGCGGACGATCTCCTTGTACTCCTCGACCAGCTCGGTCAGGGCCGCCACGTCCAGCTCGTAGTCGAGGCTGACGCCACGGGAGGCCTTCTTGGCGTCCAGGGCGGCGGAGAAGTGGTCGCCGTCGACGTCCAGGACGGTCTTGCCGAACATCTGGATGAGGCGGCGGTAGGAGTCCCAGGCAAACCGCTCGTCCCCGGAGACCGCGGCCAGCCCCTTCACGGAGGCGTCGTTGAGGCCGATGTTGAGAACGGTCTCCATCATGCCGGGCATGGAGAACTTGGCTCCGGAGCGGACGGAGACGAGCAACGGGTCCTTAGCGTCGCCGAGCTGGCGTCCGAGTTCCTCCTCCACCTGCCGCAGGGCGGTGGTGACCTGGACGGCGAGTTCTTCAGGGACGACGCCGTCGTGCAGGTAGGCACGGCAAGCGTCGGTGGTGATGGTGAAGCCGGGCGGGACCGGCAGGCCGAGGCGGGTCATCTCGGCGAGGTTGGCCCCTTTACCGCCCAGGAGGTCCTTCTGATCCTTGTCTCCCTCGCTGAAGCGGTACACGTACTTGGGCATCGTCGCCTCTTTCTGATTCTGGTGAGCTGTGCGCCCTGCGCTTGGACATCGCACACTCTAATGTGACTTCAGTCCCACCGCCACTTTCTAGCGCCGTGTCGCGTCCACCCATTCATTAGTCCTGACATTTCCTGACGCAGCGGGCGGGCACCGGAACTCATCGGCAGAATCTCAGCGCTTTCAAGCATCGGCTGTACCGTCAGCCCATTATCGTCGAGGGCTTTGATAACCGTCGATTCCGCAGCGTCCGCGTCACCAATCGGCGCGCTCATGTCGTCGCCCGCGGACTTCCATGGTCTTTTCAGCAATACGGAAACCGCATATCGCCACCTACACCATTTGAATTATTAAAAAGTGGTGGGGCCACCCATGTCTGGGCGACCCCACCACACTGCGGTGCAATCAGTGCGCTATCAATTGCACGAAGCGCCTCACTGGGCAGGCTCGGCCGCAGCCGAGGCGATCTCCTCAGCCTCACGCACGGCGTCCTCCTCTTCCTGGCGCGGGACGCCGCGGAAGGTGAACTCCCCGAGGATGCCCTCACCCTCGGCGTCGACCAGGACCTTCTGGCCCCGTTCGATCTCGCCGAAGAGAATCTTCTCGCTTAGGGCGTCCTCGACGTCGCGCTGGATGGCGCGGCGCAGCGGGCGGGCGCCGAGCACCGGGTCGAAGCCGCGTTCGGCGAGCAGCTCCTTGGCGGCGTCGGTCAGCTCGATGCTCATCTCCTGATCGGCCAGGCGCTCGGCAAGGCGTTTGATCATGAGGTCGACGATCTGGCGCACCTCGGCCTTGGTCAGCTGCGGGAAGACGATGAGGTCGTCCACGCGGTTGAGGAACTCGGGGCGGAACTGCTGCTTGAGCTCCCGGTTGACGTGGGCCTTCATCTCCTCATAGTCCATGGTGCCGCCCTCGGTGGACTGGAAGCCCGTGGCGACGGACTTGCCGATGTCCTTGGAGCCGAGGTTGGTGGTCATGATGATGACGGTGTTCTTGAAGTCGACCACACGCCCCTGGGCGTCGGTGAGGTGGCCGTCCTCCAGAATCTGCAACAGCGAGTTGAAGATGTCCGGGTGGGCCTTCTCCACCTCGTCGAAGAGGACCACGCTGAAGGGCCGGCGGCGAACCTTCTCGGTGAGCTGGCCGCCCTCGTCGTAGCCGACGTAGCCGGGAGGCGCGCCGAACAGGCGCGAGACCGTGTGCTTCTCGGCGAATTCAGACATGTCCAGCTGGATGAGGGCGTCCTCGTCGTCGAAGAGGAACTCCGCGAGCGCCTTGGCCAGCTCGGTCTTGCCCACGCCGGTGGGGCCGGCGAAGATGAACGAACCACCCGGACGCTTGGGGTCCTTCAGGCCCGCGCGGGTGCGCCGGATCGACTTCGACAGCGCCTCGATGGCCTTATCCTGCCCGATGATGCGCTTGTGCAGCTCGTTCTCCATGCCGAGCAGCTTGGCGGACTCGGTCTCGGTCAGCTTGACCACGGGGATGCCGGTGGACATGGCCAGCACCTCGGCGACCAGGTTCTCATCCACCTCGGCCACCTGGTCGAGGTCACCGGACTTCCAGGCCTTCTCCTTCTCCGCGCGCTCCTCGCCCAGACGGCGCTCGTCGTCGCGCAGGGATGCGGCCCGCTCGAAGTCCTGATCGTCGATGGCCGATTCCTTCTCCCGCTTGACGACGGCGATCCGGTCGTCAATCTCGCGCAGCTCCGGCGGGGCCGTCATGCGGCGAATGCGCAGGCGCGCGCCCGCTTCGTCGATGAGGTCGATGGCCTTGTCCGGCAGGAAGCGGTCGTTGATGTAGCGGTCGGCCAGCTTGGCGGCCGCCTCAATGGCGTCGTCGGTGATGACCACGCGGTGGAAGGCCTCGTAACGGTCGCGCAGGCCACCGAGGATGTCGATGGTCTCCTCGATGGAGGGCTGCTCGACGGTGACCGGCTGGAAGCGGCGCTCCAGGGCGGCGTCCTTCTCGATCTTGCGGTACTCCTCCAGGGTGGTGGCACCGATGGTCTGCAGCTCGCCGCGGGCCAGCATCGGCTTGAGGATGCTGGCGGCGTCGACCGCGCCCTCCGCAGCGCCCGCGCCGACGAGGGTGTGAATCTCGTCGATGAACAGGATGATGTCGCCGCGGGTGCGGACCTCCTTGAGGACCTTCTTGAGGCGTTCCTCGAAGTCACCGCGGTAGCGCGAGCCCGCCACCAGCGAGCCCATGTCCAGGGAGTACAGCTGCTTGTCCCGCAGGGTCTCGGGCACGTCCCCGTGAACAATGGCCTGGCTCAGGCCCTCGACGACGGCGGTCTTGCCGACACCGGGCTCACCGATGAGGACGGGGTTGTTCTTGGTGCGCCGGGAGAGGATCTGCATGACGCGCTCCATCTCCTTGTGGCGGCCGATGACCGGGTCCAGCTTGCCCTCGCGCGCAGCGGCGGTGAGGTTGCGGCCGAACTGGTCGAGGATGGCCGAGCCGGACGGCGTGCCCTCCTTATTGGAGCCGCCTGCGGTGACGGTCTCCTTGCCCTCGTAACCGGAGAGCATCTGCATGACGGTCTGGCGGACGGTGGACAGGTCGGCGCCGAGTTTGGTCAGCACCTGAGCGGCCACGCCCTCTCCCTCGCGCAGGAGGCCGAGCAGGATGTGCTCGGTGCCGATGTAGTTGTGGCCCAGCTGCAGCGCCTCGCGCAGGGACAGCTCGAGTACCTTCTTGGCACGCGGCGTGAAGGGGATGTGGCCGCTGGGGGCCGACTGCCCCTCGCCGATGATCTCGACGACCTGGGCACGCACGGCATCCAGGGAAATGTCCATCGACTCCAGCGCCTTGGCGGCAACCCCCTCACCTTCGTGGATGAGGCCCAGAAGGAGGTGTTCGGTGCCGATGTAGTTGTGGTTGAGCGCGCGGGCCTCGTCCTGGGCCAGGACGACGACGCGGCGGGCGCGGTCGGTAAAGCGTTCGAACATCGCTGATTGCTCCTCGGCACGTGCGGTTGGTGGTGGCGTTACCCGGGCCCGGACGTGGGCCGGAAGAGGGAACGCGGGGCACGCGCTGATAAGGCTAACGGCGCAGAGGCAGCGGTGATGCCCCTGTTCGCAGTGGGCGTGAGCAGGATTGAGTCGACCCGACTCAGGAATAAAGGGAGGCTCCGGTGTCTATGGAAGGCTCAGACGGAGCGACGCCGCTCAAGCCTCGGTTCGGCGACACCCCGGCGTAGCCACCCCGCGCACATCGGCACAAGCCCTGCCCCCTCATTCACCGAAACCGGCACTAATAACATGCCGAAACCGGCACTTGTAACGCACCGAAACCGGCACTAATGACGTGCCCAGACCGGTCGATACGACGGGGCGAATACTGCCGTGACCTAGCACCCGCGGCGCCCCGGAGACGTCGGCCGAGCACAAGGCCGGCAAGAAGCTCACTACCCCAGCGCCCGCGGGGTTTGGGGCACCGACTGCGTTTGTCGGCGCCTGCTGAGCGTTCTCAAAGCGGTGCGACACTCGTCCGCGGGGACTGCGGTAAGCGCACTGCCCAGGCTCGCTCCGGCAGGTGGCGCTCGAATACGACCCTTTCATCCTCGGCCCTCTGCTTTACGCGGGGTCTCAGGCACAAAGGGGCGTACTTGACCAAGGCAGATCAGGAGTCTGGCGTCAAGGTATCGTGTTCGATCCCGATGACGGGAGTCCGGGCCGTTGGCGGCTAGGACGTCGGGGCCGCATTCGCCCGCGTCCTGGCCGGGCAGCCACACACGGCACGGCCCGAACCCGGCCTCACCTAACCCCTCGGCGCCAGCACGCACCGGCCACCACACCGACAGACCTGGCACGTCATTAGTGCCGGTCTCGGCACGTCATTAGTGCCGGTTTCGGTGCGTTACAAGTGCCGGTCTCGGTGAAGGGGGTGTGTGGGGGTGCCCCTATGTGGTGTGTCAAGCGGCGGCGGGTAGTTGCTGGGCTGGTGGGTCGTAGAGGGCGCCGTCTCGG
>NZ_JAWDJJ010000039.1:0-9270 GCF_032465695.1 Actinomyces sp. MRS3W | reverse complement strand
CCTGGACCCGCCGCGGCGGGGCGCCGGACGCAAGATCATCGAGGCGGTGGCCACTCTGAGCCCCAGCCGGGTCGTGCTCGTCGCCTGCGACCCGGCCGCGCTGGCCCGCGACCTGGGCACCTTCCTGCATACCGGCTACCGGCTGGCCGCCATCAGCGCGCTGGACATGTTCCCGCACACGCACCACTTCGAGACCATCGCCACGCTGGTGCGCTAGCGGCCGCGCCAAGCGATCCGGAATCATCCTGGCGCCGCGTCAGTTACGTAAGCCGGGCGTGGCGTATGCCCGACGCGGCAGGGGCCGGGTGGGGCCGTGTTGACGCCGGATGACACGTCGTCCGCTACCGTGAACGACGGTTGGAACCGCCGTACGGGCCAGGTGCGCTCCGTACGCCAGGACGAAGAGGAACGATATTGACCAGTCTCGACACCTTCCACTCCCGTGCCGCCCTCGACGTGGACGGACGTAACTACGAGATCTACCGACTCGACGCCGTCGATGGGCTGAGCCGACTGCCCTACGCGCTCAAGGTCCTCGCCGAGAACCTGCTGCGCACCGAGGACGGGGCCAATGTCACCGCCGACCACGTGCGGGCGCTGGCCGCGTGGGACCCCGCCGCCGAACCCGACACCGAGATCCAGTTCACCCCGGCGCGCGTCATCATGCAGGACTTCACCGGTGTGCCCTGCATCGTCGACCTGGCCACCATGCGCGAGGCGGTTGCCGATCTGGGGGGCGACCCCGAGGTCATCAACCCGCTGGCACCTGCGGAGATGGTCATTGACCACTCCGTCCAGATCGACTCCTTCGGCCTGGCCAGCTCCCTGGAGCGCAACAAGGAACGTGAGTATGAGCGCAACGCCGAGCGCTACCAGTTCCTGCGCTGGGGGCAGGGTGCCCTGGCGAACTTCCGCGTGGTCCCCCCGGGCACCGGCATCGTGCACCAGGTCAACATCGAGCACCTGGCCCGCACCGTCTTCACCCGCGAGGTGGACGGCGTCACCCAGGCCTACCCGGACACCTGCGTGGGCACCGACTCCCACACCACCATGGTCAACGGCCTGGGTGTCCTCGGCTGGGGCGTGGGCGGCATTGAGGCCGAGGCCGCCATGCTCGGCCAGCCGGTATCCATGCTCATCCCGCGCGTGGTGGGCTTCAAGCTCTCCGGGTCCATCCCCGCTGGCGCCACCGCCACCGACGTGGTGCTCACCATCACCCAGATGCTGCGCGCTCACGGGGTAGTGGGCAAGATCGTGGAGTTCTACGGCGAGGGCGTCGCCCAGGTGCCGCTGGCCAACCGCGCCACCATCGGCAACATGAGCCCCGAGTTCGGCTCCACCGCCGCGATCTTCCCCATTGACGAGGTCACCCTGGACTACCTGCGGCTGACCGGCCGCTCCGAGGAGAACATCCGCCTGGTGGAGGAGTACACCAAGGCGCAGGGCCTGTGGCACGACCCGGCTCGCCAGGCGGTCTACTCCGAATACCTCGAGCTGGACCTGTCCACGGTGGTGCCCTCCATCGCCGGCCCCAAGCGTCCGCAGGACCGTATTGAGCTCTCCGGCTCGAAGGCCGCCTTCGCCCAGGCCCTGCCCGCCTACGCCGCCGAGACGCACAAGCCCACGCCGGTCACCCTGGCGGACGGCACACAGGTGACCCTCGACCACGGTCATGTGGCCATCGCCTCGATCACCTCCTGCACCAACACCTCCAACCCCTCCGTCATGGTCGCGGCCGGGCTGCTGGCCCGCAACGCGGTCGCCAAGGGGCTGCGCTCCAAGCCGTGGGTCAAGACCTCCACCGCGCCCGGATCCCAGGTGGTCACCGACTACTATGAGAAGGCGGGCCTGTGGCCGGCGCTCAATGAGCTCGGCTTCAACCTGGTCGGCTACGGCTGCGCTACCTGCATCGGCAACTCCGGGCCGCTGCCCGCCGAGGTCTCTGCGGCGGTCAATGAGGCCGACCTGGCGGTGGTGTCGGTGCTGTCCGGCAACCGCAACTTCGAGGGGCGCATCAACCCCGACGTCAAGATGAACTACCTGGCCTCCCCGCCGCTGGTCATCGCCTACGCCCTGGCCGGGACCATGGACTTTGACTTCGCCACCGAGCCGCTGGGGCGCGACGACGAGGGCAACGACGTGTTCCTGGCCGACATCTGGCCCGACCCCACCGAGGTGCAGGCCGTCATCGACGCCACCATCGACCGGGAGATGTACACGCGCGACTACGCCGACGTGTTCGCCGGCGACGCGCGCTGGCGGGGCTTGGACACCCCCGAGGGGGAGACCTTCACCTGGGATGGGGACTCCACCTACGTGCGCAAGGCCCCCTTCTTCGAGGGGCTGACCATGGAGCTGACCCCCGTGGAGGACATCACCGGTGCCCGGGTGCTCGCCCTGCTGGGCGACTCGGTGACCACCGACCACATCTCCCCGGCCGGCGCCATCAAGGCCGATTCCCCCGCGGGCCGCTACCTGGCCGAGCACGGCGTAGCGCGGGCTGACTTCAACTCCTACGGCTCGCGCCGCGGCAACCACGAGGTCATGATCCGGGGTACCTTCGCCAACATTCGGCTGCGCAACCAGCTGCTCGACGGGGTCGAGGGCGGCTACACCCGCAACTTCCTCACCGGAACCCAGGAGTCCATCTACGACGCCTCCCAGGCGTATCAGGCGGCCGGGGTGCCGCTGGTGGTGCTGGGAGGCAAGGAGTACGGTTCGGGCTCCTCGCGCGACTGGGCGGCCAAGGGCACGGCGCTGCTCGGCGTCAAGGCGGTCATTGCCGAGTCCTTCGAGCGCATCCACCGCTCCAACCTCATCGGCATGGGCGTGGTGCCGCTGCAGTTTCCCGCCGGCCAGTCGGCGGCTTCACTGGGCCTGGACGGCACCGAGACCTTCTCGATCACCGGCTTGACTGCCCTCAACGACGGCGTGACCCCCAAGACCGTCGCGGTCACCGCCCGCAGGGCCGACGGCAGCGAGACCGTCTTCGACGCGCATGTGCGCATCGACACCCCCGGTGAGGCGGACTACTTCCGCAACGGCGGCATCCTGCAGTACGTGCTGCGGGATCTCGCCCGCGGCGAGCAGCGATAACCCGGCAGATTCCTTTCGTCGGCGCAAACGGATGACGCCCGCGCTCACCGAGCGCGGGCGTCATCCGTTTGCGGGTACGCGTCTTCGGCGGCATGACGGCATTACGGCAGCCGGGCATGTGCTTTTTGCCTGCGGCGACACGGCTCCGGCCGGGGACGCGTCAAGGTTCTCGGAGGGTCTGTGCGGCCACGATTCGTCCGGTTCTCCCTGCGATGCCGCGAATTGCGGCCTCGTCCAGGACGATGACCCGCGGTGCGGTGTGTGAGCGCGCACATGAATGAGATCTGAGACACCTAAACTCGATCGTGACCGAGAACGGCGTCGACAGGCGCCGGGCAAGGAGGCGCGATGTTCCAGATCCGTATCCACGGCCGGGGTGGCCAGGGGGTGGTGACCGCGGCGGACCTGCTGGCCTACGCCGCTTTCAAGGAGGACCACTACGCCCAGGCCTTCCCGTCCTTCGGCTCCGAACGCACGGGGGCGCCCGTGGTCTCCTACTGCCGGATCGACACCCGGCCGATCCGCACCCACGAACCCGTCCTGGCCCCGGACGCCGTCATTATCCAGGACCCCACCCTGCTCGGCGCCATCGACGTGTTCGCCGGTCTGCGTCCGGGCGGATACGCGCTTATCAACTCCTCGCGGCCATTCGCCGCCTTGGACCTGGACCCGGCCACGGTGGCCGCGATTCCTCCGGACCATCGTCTCACCGTGCCGGCCACGGACCTGGCCATGGAACACCTCGGGCGGCCCCTGCCCAACGCCGTCCTGCTGGGAGCCTTGACCGCCGTCACCGATGTGCTCGGCATCGAGGCCGTGTGCGCCGCCATTGCGGACCGCTTCCCGGGAACGGTTGGCGAGCGCAATATTGCCGCCGCCCGGGCCGCCCACACGATCGTCGCGGACAAGCTGGCCAACAAGCTCGCCGGGTCTGAGACCCCGACCACCTACGACACTGAGGAGGACGCCGGTGCTGCGTGAGATCGAGGGATCGAAGGCGGTGGCGGCCGCTGTGGCCGCCTGCCGTCCGGATGTCGTGTGCGCCTACCCCATCTCGCCGCAGACGCACATCGTGGAGGAACTCTCCCGCTTGGTCAAAGTGGGGGAACTGGCATGCGAGTACGTCAACGTCGAGTCCGAGTTCGCCGCCCAGTCCGTGGCCATCGGTGCCAGCGCCGTGGGCGCCCGCGCCTATACGGCCACCGCCTCCCAGGGCCTGTTGTACATGGTGGAGGCGGTGTACAACGCCTCCGGCCTGGGGCTGCCCATTGTTATGACCGTGGCGAACCGGGCCATCGGTGCCCCCATCAATATCTGGAACGACCAATCCGACACCATGAGCCAGCGTGATAGCGGCTGGCTGCAGCTCTTTGCAGCGGACAACCAGGAGGCCGCGGATCTGCATGTTCAGGCCTTCCGTATCGCCGAGGAACTGAGCCTGCCGGTCATGGTGTGCATGGACGGATTCGTCCTCACCCACGCCGTCGAGCGCGTCGACGTGCCCGAGCCGGAGCAGGTGGATGCCTTCCTGCCCCCATTCCATCCCGTCCAGTCCCTCGACCCGGAGGACCCGGTCACCATCGGCGCCATGGTAGGGCCCGAGGCCTTCACGGAGGTCCGCTATCTGGCGCACCGCAAGCAGTGCGACGCCGTCGAGGTGGTTGAGCGCGTGGGGCGTGAGTTCGCCGCGGCCTTCGGCCGGGAATCCGGTGGCCTCCTGCACACCTACCGTACGGAGGGAGCCGAAACGGTGGTGGTGGCGCTGGGGTCGGTGAACGGGACTCTCAAGGATGTCATTGACGCCCTGTGGGACGAGGGCGTACCGGTGGGCCTGGTGACCCTCACCTCCTTCCGGCCCTTCCCGGAGGCTGCCATGGCGCGCGCGCTGGCCGGGGCGAAGCGGGTGGTGAGCCTGGAGCGCGCCTTCTGCCTGGGACGTGGCGGCATTGTCGAGGAGGACCTGCGTCGTGTCCTGTGGGACCGCGCCGGCGAGGTCACCCTGACCACGGTGGCCGCAGGCTTGGGAGGCCGTGACATCACCTCGGCCTCCCTGGCCGAGGTCCTGCGCCGCGCCGACCGCGGCGAGCTCGCCCCACTGGAGTTCCTGGACTTGGACGAAGCCGCCGTCGCCGCCCATCTGGCGGCGGTCGGCCCGAGCACACAAGGAGCAGCGTCATGACGACGACGTCGACCACCTCTACCGCCGCACCGCAGCAGTCGGGCGGCCGGACACGTTTCTACCAAGTCGGCTCCTTCGCCGTGGGCAACCGGCTCCTGCCTGAGGTCCGCTCGCTCCAGTCCAGCCGGGAGCGGAACAACACGCTCACCTCCGGGCACCGCGCCTGCCAGGGCTGCGGGGAGGCGCTGGGAGCCCGCTACGTGCTCGACGCCGCTACGGCCGCGGCCGAGGATGCCGGAGGCAGCGTGGTCACCGTCAACGCCACCGGCTGCCTGGAGGTCTTCTCCTCGCCCTACCCCGAGTCCGCCTGGCGTCTGCCCTGGCTGCACTCCCTGTTCGGTAATACCCCCGCCGTGGCCACCGGCGTGGCCGCGGGGCTCAAGGCCAGGGGGCGTGAGGACATCCGGGTGGTCGCCCAGGGTGGCGACGGCGGCACCGTGGACATCGGCTTCGGTTGTCTGTCCGGGATGTTCGAACGCGGCGATGACGTCCTGTACGTCTGTTACGACAACGAGGCCTACATGAACACCGGGGTCCAGCGCTCGGGCGCCACCCCGCCGGCGGCCCGCACCGCCACCACCCAGGCGGTGGGGGATACGCCGGGCAACGTGTTCGGCCAGGGCAAGGACGTGCCTCGCATCGCCATGGCCCATGAGATCCCCTACGTGGCCACGGCAACGGTCGCGGATCTGCACGACCTGGAACGCAAGGTCACCTACGCGATGGGGCTGCACGGTCCGCGTTACATCCACGTGTTCGTCCCCTGCCCCCTGGGTTGGGGAGCGAAGTCCTCCCACACCGTGCGCATCGCCCGCCTGGCCGTGGAATCCGGGCTCTTCCCCGTCTTCGAAGCCGAACACGGCGAGGTCACCGGGGTCAGCCCCATTCGCCGTCAGGTGCCGGTGGAGGACTACCTCGTGCTCCAGCGTCGGTTCGCCCACCTGTTCCGCCCCACGAAGGATGAGGAGACGATCCGCCGTATTCAGGCTCTCGCCGACCGCAACATTCGTCGCTACGGACTGCTGGGGAGCCCCGACGCGGTCCCCGTTCTGAACGACGAGGCCACCGGTGCCACCTCCACTCTGGGTGCGCGCGCTGACCTCAACGATGCCCCCAAGGAGGACTGACATGACCCCCGCCTCCACTCCTGAACCCGCATCCGCTGCCGCCGGAACCGGAAGAGTCCGGCCCTACGCCATCACCTTGGCCATGGCCTCCTCCCTGGAGAACAAGACCGGCGCCTGGCGGGTGGAGCGTCCCGTGTACCGCGACTTCCTGCCACCCTGCAACGATGCCTGCCCCGCCGGGGAGAATATCCAGAAGTGGCTTTACGACGCCGAGGACGGCTCCTACGAGCAGGCCTGGCGCACCCTCATGAAGGACAACCCTCTGCCCGCCGTTATGGGACGCGTGTGCTACCACCCCTGCCAGACTGCCTGCAACCGCGGCAAGGTGGACGAAGCCGTGGGCATTAACGCCGTCGAGCGCTTCCTGGGTGACGAGGCGCTGCGCCAGGGGTGGGTCCCTGATCCGTGCGCGCCGGAGACCGGCAAACGCGTGCTCGTGGTGGGGGCCGGCCCCGCCGGCCTCAGCGCCGCCTACCAGTTGCGTCGCCGCGGCCACGCCGTCACCGTCCGCGACGCTGCCCCCAAGGCGGGCGGAATGATGCGCTACGGCATCCCCGCCTACCGCCTGCCCCGTGACGTGCTCGACGCCGAGATCGCCCGCATCGAGGGCATGGGGGTCCGCTTCGTCCTGGACAGCAAGGTGGACCATATCGCGCCGGATCTGGACTCCGGCGAATTCGACGCCGTCTTCCTGGCCATTGGTGCCCAGGTCGGGCGGCGCACCTACATCCCGGCGGGCGAGGCCGCCCGCATCCTGGACGCCGTCACCCTGCTCAAGGGCATGGAGGACGGCGACGGCACCGCCGACCAGCTCGGGCTGGGGCGGCGAGTGGTGGTCTACGGCGGCGGCAACACCGCCCTCGACGCCGCCCGCACCGCCAAGCGCCTGGGCGCCGAGGAGGCGATCATCGTCTACCGGCGCACCCGCGAGCGCATGCCGGCCCACGACTCCGAGGTGGTCGAGGCCCTGGAGGAGGGCATCCAGATGCGGTGGCTGTCCACCGTCCAACACGCCGACGCCGGCACGTTGCGCATCGAGAAAATGGAGCTCGACGAAACCGGCTTCCCGCAGCCCACCGGCCAGTTCGAGGACCTGGCCGCCGACTCCCTCATCCTGGCGCTGGGACAGGAATCGGACCTGGGCCTGGTGGAGGGCGTGGAAGGACTGACCATCGAGGACGGCGTGGTGCAGGTCGACGACCAGTTCATGACCGGGCACCCGGGACTGTTCGCCGGCGGGGACATGGTGCCCTCCGGGCGCACCGTCACGGTGGGCATCGGGCATGGCAAGCAGGCCGCCCGCGCCATCGATGCCTATCTGCGCGGCGAGGTCTACCGGCCCCCGGCCCGCCACCGGCTGGCCGATATCGGCGCCATCAACTCCTGGTACTACTCCGATGCGCCCCAGCAGGTGCGTGAGCGCCTGGAGGGGGCTCGCCGCTCCCAGACCTTCGACGAAGTGGTTCAGGGGCTGAGCCCTGAAGACGCCCTGTTCGAGGCGCGGCGGTGCATGAGCTGCGGCAACTGCTTCGAGTGCGACAACTGCTATGGGGTATGCCCGGACAATGCCGTCATCAAGCTGGAGCCGGGGCAGCGCTACGCCTTCAACTACGACTACTGCAAGGGCTGTGGCATCTGCGTGGAGGAGTGCCCCTGCGGCGCCATTGAGATGATCCCGGAGATGAGTTGATGGTGTCCCGGCTGGAGGTCAGGCGGGGGTGACGCCCAGACCCTCAATGACCTCGGCGCCGGGCAGGGCCGCCAGCAGCGCTCCGGGCACGAGTAACTTGGAGTGGCGCACGCCGGAGCCGATGAGGATCGTGTCGCGCGCCGCCACCTGCGCGTCGATGAGCAGCCGCCACCCCGCGGGCAGGCCCACCGGGGTGATGCCGCCGTAGGCCATGCCGCTCATGTCCACCGCCTGTTCCATGGGCAGGAAGGACGCCTTGCGCACGTCGATGAGGTTCTTGACCAGGTGATTGACGTCGGCGAAATCGGTGGCCCGCACCACGCAGGCCGCCACGCGCCGCTCCCCGGAGCGCTTGCCCGCCACCAGTACGCAGTTGCCGGTTGCCTCGGGGTTGAGCGAGTACGTCGCGGTGAGTGCATCCGTGTCGGACAGATCTGGGTCGATCTCTACCACTTTCGCCGCATTCGCCAGGTCTCGACCTTCTGCGGTGCCGGCGAGGGCACGGAGCGCGGCCGCGACGGGCGGGGCCAACAGGTCTGTGCGCTCCAGGGCGGACTGCCACCCCAAGGTCTCGGCGAAGACATCGGCGGGTTCGCGCAGTTCAGCTGGTTCGCTGCTTCGATCCGGTTCGCTCATAGGTCGATCCTCATACTCGGTGGATGGTGCGTTGGCAGCCAGCACCGCACAAGTCTAAGACGGTCGCCCGCACCGGACGGGAATGAACAGCGCTGCACCGGGCGTTGAGCTCTGCGATAAGCAGCGATGGAGTCGAGGAGAAGGCATGAACGACACCGCAGCCGCCACCACATCCCCGCAGGTCCAGGACGTGGACCTCCTCGTCGTCGGGGGCGGAAAGGCAGGCAAATCACTGGCGATGCTGCGCGCCCGGAAGGGCGAGGACGTCGTCATGGTCGAGCGCGACAAGGTCGGCGGCACCTGCATCAACGTCGCCTGCATCCCCACCAAGACCCTCATCGCCTCCGCCCGCATCCTGCACCAGGTCCAGGGCGCCGCCGCCTACGGCGTCGCCCTGCCGGAACTCGGTGCCGACGCCTCCAGCTCCCGGGACGACACCGCGCTGCTGACCCGGGCACGTATCGACCTGGCGGCGCTGCGGGAGCGCAAGGAACGCGTTGTCGGCGGCATGGTGGCCGCCCACGAGACCATGTTCGCCGACT
>NZ_JAWDJJ010000038.1:0-3187 GCF_032465695.1 Actinomyces sp. MRS3W | reverse complement strand
GACGCCGTCAGCCGCGCCGACGTCGAGGCCGCCGAGGCCGCACAGCAGCAGGCCGATGCGGCACTGGCGGCACGGGTGAAAGAGCACGACTCGCTGCTCGCCGAGCAGACCCAGGCACGCCAGGCCGCCGGGGAGCGGGATGCCGCAGCACTCGCCGAGGCGCTGACCGCCGTGCAGGAGCGCCTGGCTGCCACGGAGCAGGCAGCCGCACCCGTCGATGAGCTGGAAGAACAGCTAGCCGACTTCGCCCGCGTCACCGATGAGCTGCGCGACCAGCTCGAACACGACCGCGCCCGCGTGGTCGAAACCCGCACCCGGCTGGAGGCCCAGGCCAAGGCCCTTGCTGCGGACTGGGAACGCTGCGAGGAGGCCCAGTCCGGATATGACTCCGTCGCGGCGCGACTGGATGCGCTCACCGCTGCCGCCGATTCCATCCAGGAGATGGCGGGCCTGCTCACACGCGCCGCCGACGCGGCCCGCAACGCCATCCAGCAGCAGGCCGCCCTGGACCAGACGGTCGCGCACGCCGGATTCGACTCCGCCGCCGAGGCCACGGCGGCCGCCCTGACCGGACCCGACCTGACCGCCCTGGAAAAGACGGTCAACGCGGTAGCCGCCAGGCGCGCACGCGTGCGCCACGACCTCACCGAGGACGAGGCGATCGCCTCGTTGAGCGGGGAGGAGGTCGCCGATGTCGAGGGCGCCCGCGCGGCCCTGGCCGCTGCCGACGCCGCCTACAGCGCGGCCATGGCAGTGAGAGAACGGGCCAGCTCCCGCGTCACCCAGCTGGCCGAGGCGACCGCCCAGGTCAGCGACGCCGCCACCGAGCTGACCGCGGCGCTCAAGGACTCCGCCGCCCTGTACGAGGTTGCCTCTTTGGCGGCCGGCCACAACGACGCCGCCACTCCCCTGGCCACCTGGGTTCTGCTGGAGAGGTTCAGTGATGTGCTCGCCTTCGCCAACACCCGCCTGGCCGAGATGTCCGCCGGCCGCTATGAACTGGTGCGCGTTGATGATGAGGCCGGCTCGGCCCGCCGCCGTGACCGCGGCCTGGGCTTGGGGGTCATCGACCGCTTCTCGGGGGACGACGTGCGCGACCCCAAGACCCTGTCCGGTGGGGAAACCTTCTACGTGTCGTTGTCGCTCGCGCTGGCCCTGGCCGATGTGGTCACCGCCGAATCCGGCGGCATCTCCATGGAAACCCTGTTCGTGGACGAGGGCTTCGGCTCGCTCGACTCCGAGACGCTGCAGACCGTCCTGGCGGAACTGGCCAAGTTGCAGGACGGTGGCCGCACCGTCGGCATCGTCTCCCACGTGGAGGAGCTGCGTCGGCAGGTGGCCGACCGCATCGAGGTCACTCGTTCGCCCTCGGGGTCCAAGCTGCGCATCATCGCCTCTTAGCGGTTTGAAGCGCTCAGCTCCTCGGCGAGCGCGGCGCGCTCGGACACGTCGTACCACAGCAGGTCGGCGTCGGCGGCATGCTCAAACGCGTCCTCATCCCCGGTGCGAGCGGCACGCACATCTGCCTCCGCCTCCGCCTCGTCCACGAGCAGCGCCGCGACCGCGTCCCACTCCACCGGCGAGGTCACCTCCACCGTGCCGGGCAGCACCTCACCGGTCGCCGGGATCTCCCGCACCTCCGCGTCGGCCACATCGGCGGCGATGACAATGCGCCGGTCGGCCAGGTGCTGCGCGCCGGGCTCCGCCAGCAGCATGAGGGAGGCGTCGGCGGCGCACAAACTCGCGGACACCTCCAGCCCTTCCGCATCCTCCTCGGGAAATACCGCAGCCAAGGCGGGCGTGGCGGCGTGGGCGGTGCGGGGGCTGATCGTCGTCGCGGCCAGGTCGGCGGCGGTGGCGGGAAGGTAAACGCGCATGTGCACAGTGAGCCCCGAAAACCCCCGCCCAGTCCGAACGCCACCGCTGCCAAACCGAACCGCGCCCACGACCTACATGCGGTGCCGGCCGCCGCGCCGATCGGTGCGCGCATCGGAATCGGCGCCGGCTTCGGGCGGAGGCGGTGGCGCGGGAGTCGGCGCCCCCACCGCCCGGTCCGGGGAGCCGTCATCCGACGTCGTCTGCGCCGGGGCGGTCGCTGCCGACGCATCTGGGCGACGGGAACCGAACCGCGAGGCCACCCGCTGCCAACGCTGACCCCGGGCGGCGCGGCCGGCCGCGGCCACGGCGCGCGAATCGGGGTCAATGCGGTCGATCAGCTCGGCCAATGCCCATCCCAAGGGCGACGCGGGTGCGGCCTCGGTGATGCTCCTCCCCTCCATGAGGCACCGGTCCGCCGTCGCACCATCCTCCGGCAGCACGACGATGTCCTCCACGCCGCCGAAGCGCGCCAGCGCCTCGCGCACCGCCCGCTGCGGAGAGGGGCCGGCCGCGGAGGCCCGCACCCGGTTGACAACCACCTCAATACGTCCGGCAGGCTGGATGTCCTCGCTCAGATCGTCCATGAGCTGCAGGAGCCGGCGCACCCCGACCGGGTCACCAGCGCCGACGATGACGACCACGTCGGCATTGCGCAGCAGCTCCACACTCACGGCACCGCGTCCCGGCTCCAGAGTGAAATCGTCGACCGCGTCGTCCACCCGTCCGCCGGCGATGTCGACCACCGTCCACCGCGCCGCGCCGCGGCAGCGGTCCCACACCTCGGGCATGGCGGCCGGGGGCAGCTCCCGCCAGCGTCCGGACCGTCCCAGTCCGGTGAGCAGGTGGCGCCCGGCGGTGATGGGGATGAGGATGCGCTCGAGGGCCTCGGCGTCGAGGCGGCCGCGAGCGGCGAGTCGCGCGGCGGTCGCCAGCGCCGAGGACTCCTCGGGGAGGCCAAGCAGCTGGGTGAGGCAGGGGGCCTCAATGTCCGCGTCCACGAGAATGGTCTCGCCGGGCAGCCCGGCTGCCAGCGCCGCCGCGACCAGGGAGCGTCCCGGTGCGCCGTGCGGTCCCCAGACCACCGCGACTCGCCCGGAGGCGGGCTGCGTGTCAACTGCCCCGCCCTGAGGTTCCCACGCCGGCGGAAGCGCCGCCTCGAAGTCATCCCACAGGTCAGTGCCCGCAGGCATCCGCGTGGATGCCGAAGCGGTGGGTGCAGAAGCGGTCGGCATGGTGGCCGAGCGCGGTCGGCGGGTCGGCTCATCCAGGCTGCGGGCGAGAGCCTGCAGGCGCGTGCACACCGCAGCCG
>NZ_JAWDJJ010000037.1:0-5521 GCF_032465695.1 Actinomyces sp. MRS3W | reverse complement strand
ACATCGTCGAAGCCAACAACGGCATCTCGTGTGAGACGGCCGAGGCCTACCTCCTGAAGAACTTCCGCTGAGCGCGCTTGACGACGAGAGGACAAGACCCCGTCTCGGTCTAAACCGTTTGATGTGTTAGGTGTTTGTCGCTGTGGCGGGGACTGCACTGAACACGTCGGAGGGGTCTGAGACCGCAACATTGTCGCGAATGGTGACAAACGCCGAGAACCGCCCCGTTGCCGTGTAGCAGAATGGCGTCATTCCAACGATCTGCAAAATGCTGCCTGCGGCTGTGGGCTCGTTTGTCACCATTTGCGACAATACGACCTGCAACAACCACCTCCAGCTCCATTCTCCTCAGGCCCACCGCGCCGAGACCGCCTCCAACGCCGGTCCACCGCCAAGCACACGGGCCGGGAGGACCTCAGCGGCCCAGGACCCGAGATACGCGCCACTTGGCGACATCGTCGAAGCCAACAACGGCATCTCGTGTGAGACGGCCGAGGCCTACCTCCTGAAGAACTTCCGCTGAGCGCGCGCCATTGCCTCGTCCCCGCCATTTCCTCAGCTGAGAGCCGAGGCGAAGAGGGGCTCGGCACGAGGGCCAACCGGCTTCCGGCGTGAGGCAGGGAACGGCGCCGGGGTCGCGGACCCTGGGATACTCGCGCCCATGTCCGATCTGCCCGGCTCCACTCCCGCGCTTCCCGATGGCCCCCTCATCGTTCAAAGCGACAAAACGGTCCTGCTGGAGGTTTCCCATCCCGACGCCGCTGATGCGCGGCGCGCGATAGCGCCCTTCGCCGAACTCGAGCGCGCCCCCGAGCACATTCACACCTACCGGATCACCCCGCTGGCCCTGTGGAATGCCCGCGCTGCGGGCCTGGACGCCGAAACCGTCATCCACGTGCTCATCACCTACTCGCGCTTCCCGGTCCCGCACTCGCTGCTGACCGAGATTGCCGAGACGATGGGCCGTTACGGTCGTCTACAGCTGGTCACCGATCCGGCGCACGGCCTAGTGCTGCACGCCACCGACGCGCCCGTCCTGGTGGAGGTCATGCGCTCCAAGCGTACCCAGGGGCTGCTGGGTGCGCGCCTGGGACCGGAGGACGTCGTCGTCCACCCCTCGGAGCGGGGCCACCTCAAGCAGGTGCTCATCAAGCTGGGGTGGCCGGCGGAGGATCTGGCCGGATACGTCGACGGCGAGGCGCATCCGATCGCGCTGCACGACTCCCCTGAGGATGTCGCCGCCGGCGTGGCCGGGGCCTTCGCGCTGCGCCCCTATCAGGCCCAGGCTGTCGACTCCTTCTGGGCGGGCGGTTCCGGCGTCGTGGTGCTGCCCTGTGGCGCCGGCAAAACACTGGTGGGGGCGGCCGCCATGGCGAAGAGCTCCACCACCACCCTCATCCTGGTGACCAACGCCGTCTCCGCACGCCAGTGGAAGCAGGAGCTGCTGCGCTTCACCTCTCTCACGGAGGACGAGATCGGTGAGTACTCGGGGGCGCGTAAGGAAATCCGCCCGGTCACAATCGCTACCTATCAGGTGCTCACCACGAAGCGGAAGGGCGTCTACCCCCACCTGGACCTGCTCGACGCGCGCGACTGGGGGCTCATCGTCTACGACGAGGTGCATCTGCTTCCCGCCCCGATCTTCCGCATGACGGCGGATCTGCAGGCACGCCGTCGGCTGGGGCTGACGGCGACCCTGGTGCGCGAGGACGGGCGCGAGGACGAGGTCTTCAGCCTCATCGGCCCCAAGCGCTACGACGCTCCGTGGAAGGACCTGGAGAGCCAGGGCTGGATTGCCCCGGCCGTGTGCACCGAGGTGCGGTTCACCCTCGGGGCCGGGGAGCGGATGACCTACGCCACCGCTGAGGCGGAGGACCGGTATCGGCTGGCTGCCTCAAGCCCGGCGAAGCTGAAAATCGTTGACACGCTGTTAGAGCGGCACCGGGGGGAGTCGGCGCTGGTCATCGGCCAGTACGTGGATCAGCTGGAGGAGCTGGCCGAGCACCTGGGGGCCCCGGTCATCACCGGGGCGACAACGGTGCGCGAGCGCCAGCGCCTGTATGACGCCTTCCGCTCCGGCGAGGTGACCACGCTGGTGGTCTCCAAGGTCGCGAACTTCTCCATCGACCTGCCGGGGGCATCGGTCGCCGTGCAGGTGTCCGGCTCCTTCGGCTCCCGGCAGGAGGAGGCGCAGCGGCTGGGGCGGATTGTGCGCCCCAAGGCCGACGGCCGGCAGGCGCACTTCTATACGGTGATCGCCCGGGACACGGTGGACCAGGAGTTCGCCGCGCACCGGCAACGCTTTCTGGCCGAGCAGGGATACGCCTACGAGGTCATCGACGCCGAGGATCTACATGCCTCGGCCCCGGCCGACTGACGGCGCTCGCTACCCATCTGTGCGGGCCCATGGCTGATCATTCACCGCCGTTGGCAGCGCTCACGCGATGGGCGTGGGCCTGCCGCGCGAGGGTGTGGGCCAGGGCACGACCGAATGCCTGAACCACGGGCTCGACCCGCTCCGCCTCCGCACGCACGCGCTGCCCGGCGGCGACCGCCTCGGCGGGCAGATCGGCGTCGGTTAAGGACATGAGCGTCTCGTCGTCGGCGTCGAGGCCCAGGGCGCGGGCGGTGACGCGAGACTCCACGAATTCCACACGGGCGGGCGTGGACTCGGGGTGATGCTGGAGGGCCAGGAGTTTGCCCATGCGCCAGGCCTGCACCGGGGCCTTGGCGGAGGAGGCCAGTAGGGTCGCCGTCTCGGGGAGGCGGACGACGCCGTCGTCATGTGAGACCAGCACCGGTAGCCGGGTGCCGTCCTGCGTGGAGACGCCGGCGCGCACCGCCGCGCGCACGGACTCATCGACGATCTCGGAGAACAGCGGGTCCGTGGCCGCCGCCTCGGTCAGTTCCAGCTCGACGACGCCGCGCTCGGTGCCGTACGGAGAGGGGGCGGCGGTGGCGCCGCCGAGTGCTTCCGCGGCAATCTGCGCACCCAGGCAGATGGCAACGGCGGGGAAATCCTCCGCCACCACGCGACGCAGGAGCTCTCCCAGCTCGGGAATCCAGGGATGCGCGGCCACCGCATGAGCGTTCATGGGCCCACCGAGGACGACGAGGCCGTCACCGAGGTCCTCGAAGGCGGGCAATGGGTCACCGGCTTCGGGCCGCACCATGCGCACGGTGAGCCTCTCCGCGGACAACCACTCGCGCAGTCTGCCCAGGGGGGCACGCGCCTCGGGCTCAACAACGGTGATGACCGTGTCGGTGGGGCGGGCTGAGGCGGCGCGAGCAGCGGGCTCGACAGGGGACGAAGCTGCGTGCGAGGCCGGATTGGAAGCATCAGTCATGGGAACTATTGATAGTCGACCATGCGGCTTGCGCCAACCGGACCCGCCCGCATAAAGGTCGCAAAACCACGCTCCCCGGCACTCGTCACCGTTCGATGCCGCCCCTTCGAACCCGGCGCTGGCGGCGAAACCGCTTGCCGTCCGGACGTTTGCCGGGGACGATGTCCCCTGATGCGATCTTCTGCCCGCCCGCTCACGGGCTCTGTTGCCTTTGCTACTGCTGCCGCCCGCACCGACGTCGCCGGGGCTTCCCGGGACAGGATGCGGCGTTCCGCACGAGTCGCCGCCCGGCTGGCTCTGTGCGGCCTACTGCTCGGCGGCGCCGCGGCCTGGACCGTGCCTGTGGCGCAGGCCGCGAACACCCCCGTGGTCGGAACCGGCGAGGTCACCTCGCTGACAAACGGGGTCCCCGCCGACGCCGCCGCTCGCATGCCGACCGCCGTGTCAACGCAGCTCACCAACCATGTCACCGACGATGCGGGAATCCTTGACGACGATGCCGCACAGAAGGTGGTCGATCAGCTGGCCAAGCAGGGCATCGGCCTGTGGATCGTCACCATGAGTGACGACTCCCAAACCGCCGAGCAGTACGCCGCCCAGGCCTGGGAGGATTCCGGTCTCGGCACCACCGACCTGCTGCTGGTCATCAATATGCCTGCCGACGGAACCAACACCTTCGCCTTCGGCGGCTCCGCCAACAACTCGGTGTGGAGCGATTCCAAGCTTGACTCCGTGCGCAGCGACATCCAGCGGGCACTGGCAAGCGGCAACTACGACGGCGCCGTGACCGCCATAGCGGACGCCACCGGCTCCGGCTCCTCCGGATCGGGCACCAGCCTGCTCCTGGGCATCGGCGCCGTCGCAGCGGGCACAGCGGGCGTCGTCGCCTACAGCCGCAGCCGCAAGCGGAAGGCCGGCACCGGTACGGCCGTCCAGCCCACCGAACCGCTCGAGCAGCTACGCACGCGCGCCGGCGCCACCCTGGTGAGCACCGACGACGCCGTGAAGTCAGCCGGCGAGGAGCTGTCCTACGCGCAGGCACAGTTCGGCCTGTCCGCCACCGATGCCTTCACCGCCGCGCTGGAGACGGCCCAGGAGCACGTCGCCCAGGCCTTCGAGCTGCGCGGCCGTCTCGACGACGCGTCCCTGAGCGAAGCTGACCAGCGCCAGCTGTGTGAGGCGATCCTGGCCCACTGCGCCGACGCCACCGGCGCCATCGAGGCGCAGGAGGCGGCCTTCAAGGAGCGGCGCGGCATTGAGGAGAATCTGCCAACTTCCATTGCGGAGACCTCCCAGCGCGCCACCGAGGCGGAGCAGGCCATTGCCACGGCGGACACGCTGCTGACCACGCTGCACGCCACCTACCCGCCCAGCGCTCTCACCAGTGTGTCCGAGGCGCCCGTGCGGGCCCGCAAGCTGCTCGACGCCGGGCGCGCGGCCCTGGACCAGGCCCGTGCGAGCGCGGACGCCGGCAACCAGTCCACCGCCGTGGAGCAGGTGCGCATCGCCCAGGCCTCGATTGCGCAGGCGGGCGAGCTGGCCGGCCAGGTGAGCGGCGTACGCGAGCGCCTGGAGCGGGCCGACGCGGACCTGGAGGCGGCCATCGCCTCCATCTCCTCCGACCTGGTCGACGCCCAGCGGCTGGCGGGGAAGGTACCGGCCGCCTCGTTGCAGCCACTGGTGACCGACGCCGAGGCGGCCGTGGCCGAGGGACGTGCCGCCTCCGACCCGGATGGTGATCCGCTGGCCGCGCTGGATCACCTGACGCGCGCCGAGGCGGCTCTCGATGCGGCTCTGGCCCCGGCGCGCGAGCAGGAGGAGAACGACTCGCGCGCCCGGGCCTCCCTGGGCTCACGCCTGGGCCGGCTCAACTCGCAAGTCTCCGCCGTCACCTCCTACATCACCAGCTACCGCGGAGCGGTCGGTTCCTCGGCGCGCACAGCTCTGGCCGAAGCCTCCCGCCATGCGGCTGCCGCCACGTCGCTCCAGTCGACGGATCCGACAGCGGCGCTGGCCGAGGTTGCCTCCGGGGAGTCGCTGGTCGCGCAAGCGCAAGCCCTGGCCGAGGCCGACGTGCGCAACTCCGGTTCCTGGGGCTCCGGCTCGGGTGGCTCCTCCAGCCAAGGCGGAATCGACCTGGGCTCGCTCGTACTCGGCGGCATCCTGCTGGGCGG
>NZ_JAWDJJ010000036.1:0-7614 GCF_032465695.1 Actinomyces sp. MRS3W | reverse complement strand
GTCCCCGGCGCGGCCGGCTACCACGAGCTCACGCGCCGCGCCGGGGACATCGCCCGCGAGCGCGGCTGGACGTTGGCGCGGGTCACGCATCTGCTCGACCGGTACGGCGACGAGCTGCCCGCACTGCTGGAGGCCATTGACGCCCACGACGCGGCCAGCGACGACGAACCGGCATGGGGTGAGCCGCTGCCGGGCACCCCGGCCTTCTTGCGCGCCGAGGTGGCCTGGGCCGTCACTCATGAGGGCGCCACGCACCTGGAGGACGTGCTGGTGCGCCGGGTGCGGCTGGACCTGGAGTGCCGCGACCGTGGGCTTGGCGCAGCGGACGAGGTGCTGGAGGTCATGGCACCGCTGCTGGGCTGGTCGGCCGACGACGTCGCCGCCGAGCGCGCCGCCTACGCGCAGCGGGTCGAGCAGATCGCGGCCGCGGAGGCGGAGACCACCGACGCCACCGCCGTCACTCACGTCACCCGCCCCATCTGAGCGCCGCCCCCTTCACCGAAACCGGCACTAATAACATGCCGAAACCGGCACTAATAACGTGCCGAGACCGGTCGAAATGGCTGAGGCGCGGCTAACCCAGGAAGCCATCGCACCTCCGTCTCTGGCGGCAGCCGTTAAGACTTGGGTCGGCACGGCGCGAGGGTGAAGCCTCGTGTTCGCCTCCTTGAGGGGGACCAGCCGCCCGCCGAAGCCATCAGTCGGGCGAACTCAGGGGGACCGTTTGTATGCACTTGGACTGCCTGGGCACGGTTGGACCGTCTGACTGGACTGTCGGAGAGAACAACGGGAACCCGCCGAGCGTTGACGGTTCGTATCTTTCACCGACGATTCGGCACTTCGCCTCAACGCTTCGGCACTTCGCTTGACGGTTCGGCACCCTAGCTGCCGAACCGTCGGCCTCCGTGCCGAACCGTTCACCTGAACGTACGAACCGTCAGCGCAGCTGCCGAACCGTCAATGTATCGCGTCAGGCTCATCGCCCCGATAACCAGAAAGCGCCGGGGTGACACCGTCATCCGATATTCCCAGCACCGGGCATCATCGCGGCGAAGCCTCTTCAGGGCGAGGGGCGGCGGGGTTTCCGTGGCGATCTCGGCCTCGACCGCTCTGGCCGCGTCATTAGTGCCGGTTTCGGCACGTCACAAGTGCCGGTTTCGGTGAAGGGGGCGGTCGGGCTTGGGCTCGATGCCGGCCAGGCGGGACAGGCCGTAGGCGGCGTGCAGCACCCAGATGGGGTGGACCGTCTTGACCCCGCTGGACTGCTCGATCTGCCAGCGGCAGGTCTCGGTGTCACACACTGCAAGGTTCGGGTTAACCTCGCGGGCCTGGTCGAACAGGGGCTTGCCGACGGCCTGGGCGATGTCGTACTTCTCCTTCTTCAATCCGTAGGTGCCGGCGATGCCGCAGCAGGCCTTCCCGGACTCGACCACGTGGAAGCCCGGCACCAGCTCCATCACCTCGATCGCCGGCATCCCCATGTTCTGTCCCTTGAGCTGGCAGGGAGCGTGGTACAGAACAGTGGCGTCAATACGGCGGAAGTGATGCGGCAGCTCACCGGCCTCGTCGAGGTCGCGCAGGAACTCCGACAGCTCCACAGTGCGCGCAGACACGTCGGAGAGGACCTCGGCCTCCACGCCCAGGATCTCGTGGGCCTCATGCTTGAGCATGCCGGCGCAGGAGCCGGAGGAGGACACAATGGTCAGGTCCTTCCCAGCAGCGGCGAGCTGCTCGCACAGGCGCACCAGGCTGGCGGAGGCCTGCCCGTACAGGCCGTTGGACTGGGAGGCGAGTCCGCAGCAGCCCTGCTTCGGGACGATGACCTCATAGCCGATGTGCTCGAGCACCTCGATGGCGCGTTTGGAGGTCTCCACCTCGAAGTAGCCGCCGGCGCAACCGTGGAAGAACACGATCGGTCCACGCGAGCCGGCGGGCACGAGCGTGTGCGGGCGCTTGGTCCGGCACCGCAGCCAGTCGGCCAACGACTGGGGCTGGGCGTGGGGCATGGGGGCGTCCCGGTGGACGCCGACCACCTTCTCCATGGCCACCCGGATCGGCCGATTGTCCAGTGCGGCATTGGCCAGCGGCGCAATCGGGGTCATCACCTTGCCCATGAGCGTGGTTTGGGTGATGAGGCGGTCGCGCACCGGTATCTCCCGGTTCTGGGCGCGCATGACGGCGCGGGCCTGGTTGTTGAGCTCGGCGACCTTGACGCCCTGCGGGCACACCCGGGTGCAGGTGCCGCAGGAGGAGCAGTAGTCGATCGAGTGGTCGACGCTCTCACCGTTGCGGTACCGCTCGGCCTGAGGGCCAACAAACTTCGGTCCGGGGAACAGTTCGGTGACGGCCATCACCGGGCAGGCGGTCTCGCAGATGGTGCACTTGACACAGCAGTCGAGGCTCGCGCGCGCCAGGGAGTGGGCGGCGGTCTCGACGGCGGCCGCACCGGAGGTCACCCGCGCCCCGCCCTTACCGGGCAGCGGTAGATCCCAGCGCTGAGCCAGGGTATCGACGTCAAACATCAGTCCTGCTCCTTGGTGTCGTCGGAGTGGTTGGCTCCGGTGGTCTTGCCTGCCGCGGTGGGCGCGTCGGGGGCGGCGTCCTGGTGGCTCTCCGCCAGGATGGCGTCGCAGGCCGCTTCGGCCGAGCCGAGCGCGATCCCCTCCCCGGATTTCTCACTCCAGCGGACGGCGCCCGCCAGCACGCCGCCGACGGCGTACACGCCCTCCAGCGCCGGGGCGCCGTCGGGGCCGAGCGGCCGCATTGTGGCATCGACGGCGACGCCGACCCGGAACAGTCCCTGCGGCGCGCCCCAGTAGTCGCGGTGGATGAGGCGACGCAGGTTCTCCTCGCCGTCGGCGCTGACTCCGGCCAGGGGCAGGCCCAGGACGGTGTCGGTGACGTTGCCGTGGGAGTCCATGGTTAGGGCTCCGGATTCGAATCCGCCTGCGGCCAGGATGAAGGCTCCGGCACGATGCTCGCGGGGGCGGCCGGCCGCGGCGCTGGTGACGGATACCAGACGGCCGCGCTCGACGCGCGCATCGACGACGCGCGCGCCCATGACTACGCGCACCCGGGAGTCGGCGGCCAGGCGGTCCAGCCGGTGCTCTAGCCGCAGCCCGGGCACCGACGGCGGCACCAGCGGAATCTCGCCGACGGGCGCCCCCAGTCGCGCGGCAATCTCCTGGAAGACGCCGGGACGCTCCAGGCCGAGGACGGCGGGCAGCAGGACGGTCTCGCCGGCACGGACCTTGCCCTGAAGCAGGCGCACCAACTGGTCACGCACGGCCGGGTCGTCCAGTGCGCGGGCATGGCCGACCGCGTTGGTGTCCGCCTCGCCGGCGCGGGCCTCCAGATCGATGGTGAGGGCGCGAGCCTCGACACGGCCGCCGCCCGGCAGCTCGCAGCGGCGCAAGTTCCCGGCGACCATCTCGGCGGTGAAGTCCTTGAGGCGGGCCAGGCCGACGACGAGGTAGCGGCCGCCGTCCACCAGCACCGAGGCCTCCATGGAGGGCTGTACCAGGAGGGTGGGGCGCATCGCCCCCAGGGCCGTGGGCAACCACAGGTTGGCCGGCCCGCTGCCCTTCTCGTGAGCGACGGCGTCCCCGGAGCCTGTCGCCGCGGCCCCGGTCGTCCCATCGGCATCCGGCCGCGCGATCAGCAGCTCGGGACCGACGAGGTCGGCGAAGCGGTCGACGCCGGCGGCGGTGGCGCGTCGTCCGATGGCCCGGTAGGGGTGCCCCTGCGGCAGCAGCTCGGCGTCGGCGATGGCCGCATAGGGGTGGGTGATGGCGCGGCGAGCGGAGCGCTCCGCTCGCCGCGCCATCACCCACCCCTATGCGGCCATCGCCGACGCCGAGCTGCTGCCGCAGGGGCACCCCTACCGGGCCATCGGACGACGCGCCACCGCCGCCGGCGTCGACCGCTTCGCCGACCTCGTCGGTCCCGAGCTGCTGATCGCGCGGCCGGATGCCGATGGGACGACCGGGGCCGCGGCGACAGGCTCCGGGGACGCCGTCGCTCACGAGAAGGGCAGCGGGCCGGCCAACCTGTGGTTGCCCACGGCCCTGGGGGCGATGCGCCCCACCCTCCTGGTACAGCCCTCCATGGAGGCCTCGGTGCTGGTGGACGGCGGCCGCTACCTCGTCGTCGGCCTGGCCCGCCTCAAGGACTTCACCGCCGAGATGGTCGCCGGGAACTTGCGCCGCTGCGAGCTGCCGGGCGGCGGCCGTGTCGAGGCTCGCGCCCTCACCATCGATCTGGAGGCCCGCGCCGGCGAGGCGGACACCAACGCGGTCGGCCATGCCCGCGCACTGGACGACCCGGCCGTGCGTGACCAGTTGGTGCGCCTGCTTCAGGGCAAGGTCCGTGCCGGCGAGACCGTCCTGCTGCCCGCCGTCCTCGGCCTGGAGCGTCCCGGCGTCTTCCAGGAGATTGCCGCGCGACTGGGGGCGCCCGTCGGCGAGATTCCGCTGGTGCCGCCGTCGGTGCCCGGGCTGCGGCTAGAGCACCGGCTGGACCGCCTGGCCGCCGACTCCCGGGTGCGCGTAGTCATGGGCGCGCGCGTCGTCGATGCGCGCGTCGAGCGCGGCCGTCTGGTATCCGTCACCAGCGCCGCGGCCGGCCGCCCCCGCGAGCATCGTGCCGGAGCCTTCATCCTGGCCGCAGGCGGATTCGAATCCGGAGCCCTAACCATGGACTCCCACGGCAACGTCACCGACACCGTCCTGGGCCTGCCCCTGGCCGGAGTCAGCGCCGACGGCGAGGAGAACCTGCGTCGCCTCATCCACCGCGACTACTGGGGCGCGCCGCAGGGACTGTTCCGGGTCGGCGTCGCCGTCGATGCCACAATGCGGCCGCTCGGCCCCGACGGCGCCCCGGCGCTGGAGGGCGTGTACGCCGTCGGCGGCGTGCTGGCGGGCGCCGTCCGCTGGAGTGAGAAATCCGGGGAGGGGATCGCGCTCGGCTCGGCCGAAGCGGCCTGCGACGCCATCCTGGCGGAGAGCCACCAGGACGCCGCCCCCGACGCGCCCACCGCGGCAGGCAAGACCACCGGAGCCAACCACTCCGACGACACCAAGGAGCAGGACTGATGTTTGACGTCGATACCCTGGCTCAGCGCTGGGATCTACCGCTGCCCGGTAAGGGCGGGGCGCGGGTGACCTCCGGTGCGGCCGCCGTCGAGACCGCCGCCCACTCCCTGGCGCGCGCGAGCCTCGACTGCTGTGTCAAGTGCACCATCTGCGAGACCGCCTGCCCGGTGATGGCCGTCACCGAACTGTTCCCCGGACCGAAGTTTGTTGGCCCTCAGGCCGAGCGGTACCGCAACGGTGAGAGCGTCGACCACTCGATCGACTACTGCTCCTCCTGCGGCACCTGCACCCGGGTGTGCCCGCAGGGCGTCAAGGTCGCCGAGCTCAACAACCAGGCCCGCGCCGTCATGCGCGCCCAGAACCGGGAGATACCGGTGCGCGACCGCCTCATCACCCAAACCACGCTCATGGGCAAGGTGATGACCCCGATTGCGCCGCTGGCCAATGCCGCACTGGACAATCGGCCGATCCGGGTGGCCATGGAGAAGGTGGTCGGCGTCCACCGGGACGCCCCCATGCCCCACGCCCAGCCCCAGTCGTTGGCCGACTGGCTGCGGTGCCGGACCAAGCGCCCGCACACGCTCGTGCCCGCCGGCTCGCGTGGACCGATCGTGTTCTTCCACGGTTGCGCCGGCGGCTACTTCGAGGTGGAGACCTCCAAACGCGCCATCGAGGTGCTCGAGCACATCGGCTATGAGGTCATCGTCCCGAAGCAGGGCTGCTGCGGACTCGCCTCCCAGTCCAACGGCCTGTACGGGCAGGCCTCCGCCAGCCTGGTGCGCCTGTGCGAGCAGCTCGCCGCTGCTGGGAAGGACCTGACCATTGTGTCCTCCTCCGGCTCCTGCGCCGGCATGCTCAAGCATGAGGCCCACGAGATCCTGGGCGTGGAGGCCGAGGTCCTCTCCGACGTGTCTGCGCGCACTGTGGAGCTGTCGGAGTTCCTGCGCGACCTCGACGAGGCCGGTGAGCTGCCGCATCACTTCCGCCGTATTGACGCCACTGTTCTGTACCACGCTCCCTGCCAGCTCAAGGGACAGAACATGGGGATGCCGGCGATCGAGGTGATGGAGCTGGTGCCGGGCTTCCACGTGGTCGAGTCCGGGAAGGCCTGCTGCGGCATCGCCGGCACCTACGGATTGAAGAAGGAGAAGTACGACATCGCCCAGGCCGTCGGCAAGCCCCTGTTCGACCAGGCCCGCGAGGTTAACCCGAACCTTGCAGTGTGTGACACCGAGACCTGCCGCTGGCAGATCGAGCAGTCCAGCGGGGTCAAGACGGTCCACCCCATCTGGGTGCTGCACGCCGCCTACGGCCTGTCCCGCCTGGCCGGCATCGAGCCCAAGCCCGACCGCCCCCTTCACCGAAACCGGCACTTGTGACGTGCCGAAACCGGCACTAATGACGCGGCCAGAGCGGTCGAGGCCGAGATCGCCACGGAAACCCCGCCGCCCCTCGCCCTGAAGAGGCTTCGCCGCGATGATGCCCGGTGCTGGGAATATCGGATGACGGTGTCACCCCGGCGCTTTCTGGTTATCGGGGCGATGAGCCTGACGCGATACATTGACGGTTCGGCAGCTGCGCTGACGGTTCGTACGTTCAGGTGAACGGTTCGGCACGGAGGCCGACGGTTCGGCAGCTAGGGTGCCGAACCGTCAAGCGAAGTGCCGAAGCGTTGAGGCGAAGTGCCGAATCGTCGGTGAAAGATACGAACCGTCAACGCTCGGCGGGTTCCCGTTGTTCTCTCCGACAGTCCAGTCAGACGGTCCAACCGTGCCCAGGCAGTCCAAGTGCATACAAACGGTCCCCCTGAGTTCGCCCGACTGATGGCTTCGGCGGGCGGCTGGTCCCCCTCAAGGAGGCGAACACGAGGCTTCACCCTCGCGCCGTGCCGACCCAAGTCTTAACGGCTGCCGCCAGAGACGGAGGTGCGATGGCTTCCTGGGTTAGCCGCGCCTCAGCCATTTCGACCGGTCTCGGCACGTTATTAGTGCCGGTTTCGGCATGTTATTAGTGCCGGTTTCGGTGAAGGGGGCGGCGCTCAGATGGGGCGGGTGACGTGAGTGACGGCGGTGGCGTCGGTGGTCTCCGCCTCCGCGGCCGCGATCTGCTCGACCCGCTGCGCGTAGGCGGCGCGCTCGGCGGCGACGTCGTCGGCCGACCAGCCCAGCAGCGGTGCCATGACCTCCAGCACCTCGTCCGCTGCGCCAAGCCCACGGTCGCGGCACTCCAGGTCCAGCCGCACCCGGCGCACCAGCACGTCCTCCAGGTGCGTGGCGCCCTCATGAGTGACGGCCCAGGCCACCTCGGCGCGCAAGAAGGCCGGGGTGCCCGGCAGCGGCTCACCCCATGCCGGTTCGTCGTCGCTGGCCGCGTCGTGGGCGTCAATGGCCTCCAGCAGTGCGGGCAGCTCGTCGCCGTACCGGTCGAGCAGATGCGTGACCCGCGCCAACGTCCAGCCGCGCTCGCGGGCGATGTCCCCGGCGCGGCGCGTGAGCTCGTGGTAGCCGGCCGCGCCGGGGAC
>NZ_JAWDJJ010000035.1:0-1499 GCF_032465695.1 Actinomyces sp. MRS3W | reverse complement strand
TCACACCAGATCGAGCGACTCCACGCCCGTGCAGAGCAGCTTCGTGGAGAGCGCTATGAGGTCATCGAGCGGCACCTTCTTGCCGTCGGCCACCCACTGGCGGTACATGTCGAGCGAGCTGCCGGCGAGGAAGTTGTTCACGATGCTCTGCTCGGGCTCGCTCAGCGCCGCATAGGGATTGTGGCGCTCGCGGTTGTGGCGCAGCGCCGCGGCGAACATCGCGTTGCAGAACGGCCGGTAGCTCGGCTCGCAGATGAGCCGCTCGACGAAGGGGTCGGCAGCGGCGAGGTACTCGAAGAACACGCGGTTGACCTCGGCCATGGGCATCTTCGGGTCGATCCGGTCGATGGCGGCGTAGTAGCCCTCGCTGGCGATGCGGATCATGTCCTCGTAGAGCGCCTCGATGCAGGTGTAGTGCAGGTAGAAGGTCTTGCGGTGGATGCGGGCGCGCCGCGAGAGCTCGGTGACGTTGATCTGCGATGCGTCTCCCTCCATCACCATGTCGCGAAACGCCTGCTGTATCGCCTCGCGCGTCTTCTGCACGCGCAGGTCCATCTTGCGGTTGCCCTCCATGACGCCTCCCCGAATATCCACTTCCCCGGAAACCGTGGCGTAATCCACGCGGCACGGAAGCTGGACATGGAGTCCGCGCGTCGCATGGCCGATACTGTCCACGTGGACATTGTAACCGAACCCGACCGCGAGGAGGAACGAAATGGCAATCACACAGACCGCAGGGCGCGACCAGCTGGGCGACTTCGCCCCCGAGTTCGCCCACTTCAACGACGACGTGCTGTTCGGCGAGAACTGGAACAACGAGGACATCACCCTGAAGACCCGCTGCATCATCACGGTGGTCGCGCTCATGGCGCAGGGCATCACCGACAGCTCGCTGGCCTTCCACATCGCCAACGCCAAGAACGCGGGCGTCACGGCCGAGGAGATGGCCGCCGTCGTCACGCACACGGCGTTCTACGCCGGCTGGCCCAAGGCCTGGGCCGTGTTCAACCTGTGCAAGCAGGTCTACGCGGAATAGCCGCGAACCCATGAGATGACAACCCCACCAGGCAGAGAGGATTGCAACATGAAATACGCTAACGAGTCAGATTTCGAGAAGGCCAACGTGTTCGGCAAGGGCGTCCCCAACGACAACTTCGCCCAGTACTTCATCGGCAACAGCTACCTCAACCCCATCACCTGGCCTCCGAAGCCCGGCGAGCCCTTCGCGGCCAACGTCACCTTCGAGCCGGGCTGCCGCAACAACTGGCACATCCACCACGCTAAGACTGGCGGCGGGCAAATCCTGGTCTGCACGGCCGGCGAGGGCTGGTACCAGGAGTGGGGCGAGAAGCCTGTGAGCCTTTCCGAGGGCAGCTACGTGTTCATCCCCACGGGCGTGAAGCACTGGCACGGGGCCAAGGCGGACAGCTGGTTCAGCCATATCTCGATCGAGGTGCCCGGCACCGAGACCTCCAACGAGTGGCTCGAGCCGGTCGACG
>NZ_JAWDJJ010000034.1:0-8039 GCF_032465695.1 Actinomyces sp. MRS3W | reverse complement strand
CACGGACCGGATCGAGGCGGGTGACCTGGTCATTGATACGACGTCGTACACCGCGCGTATCCGCGGCACCCTGCTGGATCTGACGTACAAGGAGTTCGAGCTGCTCAAGGCGCTGGCGCTCAACCAGGGGCGGGTGCTCACCCGGCAGGCGCTGCTGGACGAGGTGTGGGGTGAGGACTACATCGGCGGTTCACGCACGGTCGACGTGCACATTCGGCGGCTGCGCGCCAAACTCGGCACCGAGTACGACCACCTCATCGGCACGGTCCGCAATGTCGGCTACCGTCTGGATGCCTCCGAGGAAGAGGAGTAAGGACGACGCCGCAGCGGCGCGGCCCGCGGCATCATTCGGGCCAGCGCGTGCGGGGCCGTCAGGCTCTGTCCGTCTCCTCGGCGCGCCCAGCAGCGGCCTCGGCGGCGCCCGTGGCGGCAAGCTCGACGTCGGCGCTGTTTCGGACGGCCGGCACGGGGAGCTGGTCGCGGCCCAGGCGGGCGGCCCGCTTGGCCTTCGCCTCGGCGCGCAGGCGTTCCTTCTCGCCGCGGTCGCGCACGCCGAAGGCGGCAAGCACGTTCGCCGTGACGGCCAGGACGACGATAACCACGCCGAAGGCGACGCCGGAGGTCTGGCCGCTCAGCCCCACCAGCGGGCTGGCCAGGCCGCCGCAGACGAACTGGATGAATCCGAGCAGTGCCGAGCCGGTACCCGCCCAGCGCCCGGTGCGCCCCAGCGACACCGCGGGCAGGTTGCCCATGCAGGTGCCCAGCATCATGACGTGGATGATAAATAGGGCCACCGTCGCGATGGTGAGCGGCGTGGAGGCCACCGGCCCGGACAGCCAGATGAAGCAGACGCCGGCGAAGACGACGTCGACGACGAGGATGGCGAGCAGGCCCAGGCGGATCTGCCGCTCCGGGGAGACCCGCTTGGCAGCCGACCCGCACACGGCCACGGTGATGGTCACCACCAGGCCGCAGACGGCGAAGACGGCGGTGTAGGCGGCCGTGCTCATACCGAGCACGCCCTGGAGCATGAACGGGGCGGCGGACAGGTAAGAGGTCAGCAGGGCGTACACCAGCGCGTTGATGATGATGAGCCGGACGAAGACGTGATCCTTGCCCAGCTCCCGGGCGCCCTGGGCGAGGACGCCGAAGCCTCCCTCATGGCGCTGCTCGGCGGGGAGGGTTTCCGGGACCCACGCGGCCACCAGCAGCACGAGGATGCCCTGGAAGGCGGCGACGACGCCGAGGATGCCGCGCCAGCCGACCGGCCCGACCAGGGCGCCGCCCAGGATCGGGGCGATCACGGGCGCGATCCCCTGAATCGCCATGACCAGGGACAGCGCCTGCGCGGCGGTGATGCCGCGGGAGCGGTCGGAGATGACGGCGCGTCCCAGCACCATGCCGGCGGCGCCGCCCAGTCCCTGGAGGAAACGGGCCGCGAGCAGCACGGCGGCGCTGGGAGCCAGCGCGGTGCCGACGCCGGCAACGAAGGCCAGCACGCTGCCCCACAGCAGCAGGGGACGGCGGCCGAAGCGGTCGGACAGGACCCCGATGCTCAACTGTCCCAGCGCCACGCCGACAAGGAAGGCGGTGAGCGTCAGCTGGGTTGTCGAGGCCGAAATGCCGAGGTCGGCGGCCATCTGGTTGAAGGCCGGCAGGTAGGCGTCCATGGCGAGCGGGGCGATGGCCGCAAGCGCCGCCAGGGCGATGAGGAGGGTGGGCGCAAAGGAGGTGCGCAGGCCGCCGTCGCCGGGGTCGCTAGAGGTGGCGGCGCGGGCAGGCTCGACGGCGGGCGCCGGGGTGGGGGACGGCTCAGGGCCGCGGGAAGCGGCGCGGCCGCGGGCCAACTTAGCGTCGTAGGTGGTGGGCTCCGCGGCGGTGTCTGGGGTGACCCCCTTCCCCTGCTGGGCAGAGGTGGGTCCGGTCGAAGGGGAGGTGGTCATGAAGTGAGGTTATGGAACCGGGCGACGTGAAGTCATGCATCCGGGGTGCGTGAGATCCCGCACCCCTCACCGAAACCGGCACAAGTAACGTACCGAAACCGGCACTAATGACGTGTCGAGACCGGCACATATCACGGCGGGCCGACGTGCGCGCACAACCACCGCGGGTGGGCTTGCCGTGACGGCCCTATAGCTGTGAGAGACCCTATGGCTGTCAAAATCGCTGACAAACGGCGTCGGTCAGCCCAACACCGCGGAACAAAACGGCGTCATTGCAACGATCCTCATGACGCGCTCTGCCGCCCAGAGCCCGTTTATCAGGGATTGTGACACCGCATCCCAGCAGCAGGGTCCACGGATTCACAGCCCGCCCATACCCCGGTTCTAAGGAGCGCTTACAACGCCCGGCGAGTGTAGGGCTCATGTCTTCGAACCTCGACTCCGGCAACGCGCATGAGTCCGCCCGCACCAGCACCGACGCGTCCCGGCACGAAAACGCCGACGCCCCGATGTCCACGGCGCAGCCCGCAGCCGACGCAGCCCAGACCCCCGCGCCCCGGCACACCCGGCGGCGCTTCCTCCTGGGCGGCGCCGCCGTTGTGGGCGCGGCCGCGGTGGGCACAGCCGCCTGGGCACTCAACCGCTTCGTCATCGACCACGTCGAGGTCGACAACGTCGCCGCCTACGAGGCCATGAACTCCTCGGTCTCCTCCACCACTTCCTCCACCGCGCAGGCGACCGATGTCACCGTCACGGACACCGGTTACACCTCCTCACTCACCTCGATCAGTATCGAGCAGGTCTCCACCGGCTCCGGCTCGGACACGGTCACCTACTACGTCGCCGACATCCAGGTCAGCGACGCCACCGCGGTGCGCAGCGCCTTCGCCAACAACGCCTACGGCACCAATATCACCGCCCTGCCCAGCACCATGGCCACCGAGCACGGCGCCATCCTCGCCGTCAACGGCGACTACTACGGCTTCCGCAGCGACGGGATCCTCATCCGCAACGGCGTCATCTACCGCGACGACGGCGTGCGCGATGGCATGGCCTTCTACACCGACGGACACGTGGAGGTCTATGACGAGACGAGCACCGACGCGCAGACCCTGCTGGACGCCGGCGTGTGGAACACCCTGTCCTTCGGGCCGGCCCTGGTTCAGGGCGGCGCCGTGCTCAGCGGGATCGACAACGTCGAGGTCGACACCAACGTCGGCAACCACTCGATCCAGGGCACCCAGCCGCGCACCGCGCTGGGCGCCATCGGCGACGGGCGCTACGTGTTCGTCGTCGTCGACGGGCGCGAGGAGGGTTACTCCCGCGGCGTCACCATGACCGAGCTGGCGCAGATCATGACGGGCCTGGGCTGCGATTGCGCCTACAACCTCGACGGCGGGGGTTCTTCCACCCTGTGGTTCAACGGCCAGGTCGTCAACCGCCCTTCCAACGGCGGCGAGCGGGAAACCTCCGACATCCTCTACATCGCCCAGGGGGCCTGAAATGAGCACGCCGACACGCCCGGACACCGGCTCCTTCCCGACCCGACGCCTGCGCCCCGACGCCGCCCCGCCCACCGCGTACGGCGCGGCACGCCAGGAGATGGGGGCGGCCCGGTCAGGGGCCGGGCCGGCCCAGGATTCCGGTCCCGACCGCGGTCCGGCCCCGGCGACAGCATCGGCCATCCGGCGCCTGCCCCAGGTCGGCCTGGTGGTGCTGATCCCGGCATATCAGCCGGATATGCGGCTGGCGGAGTTGGTGGCGGACCTGGTGCGCGAGTTGCCCGGGTGCCGGGTTCTCGTCGTCGACGACGGCTCCGGCCCGGAGTACGCCCGGGTGTTCCGGGCCGCGAGCGCGCGCGGGGCCGACGTCGTCGGCTATGCCACCAACCGCGGCAAGGGACAGGCGCTGCGCACCGGGCTGGCACGGGCCGCCGAGCTGTGGCCCGACGTCGACATCGTGTGCGCCGACGCGGACGGCCAGCACCGCCCCGCCGACATCGCCGCGGTGGCTCGACGCGTGCGGGAAACCGGCCGCATGACTCTGGGGGTGCGCCGATTCACGGGAAAGGTGCCGCTGCGCAGCCGCATTGGCAACGACGCTACGGCGCTGCTGTTCCGCCTGGCCACCGGCTGGAAACTGCGCGACACCCAGACGGGCCTGCGCGGCTACCCTGCGGGCAAGATCGCCTGGCTCATGGACATCCCCGGGGACCGCTACGAATACGAGCTCAGCGTCCTGCTGCGCGCCAACGAACTCGACCTGGAGGTGGAGGAGGTCGAGATCGCCACGGTCTACGAGCCCGGGAACGCCTCCAGCCACTTCCGGCCGCTGCAGGACTCGGCCCGCATCTATGCGCCGCTGCTGCGCTTCATCGGGGCGAGCCTGGCGAGCTTCGGCATCGACTGGGCGGGGGTGATGCTGCTGCACCTGCTGACCGGGAACCTGCTCATCAGCGTGGTCGGGGCGCGGCTGGTCAGCGGCACGGCGAACTTCTTCATGAACCGGCGGGTGTTCCGGGCGGCGCCCGGAACGGTTATGCGCACCGCCGTGCGCTATGTGACGCTCGCGTTGACACTGCTGGCGGCGAGCTACCTCCTGCTGCGGCTGCTCACGGGCGCGGGCATTCCGCTGGGGGTGGCCAAGCCCATCGGCGATGGCGTGCTGTACGTCGTCAGCTACCTGGTGCAGCAACGGGCGGTCTTCCGGGAGAAGCGGTGAGGGGCGCCGCTGCGCGGGACGCACACCGGAGCGCGCCGACGATTCTGCCTGAATCCGGGTTTTCCCTGCAATTCAGCCAAATCGCGGATTTACTAGTGGGCCCCCGGGGGAGGCTCCTGTGTGCAATGAGCCCTTCGCCGCACACGGGAAGCTCCTCATCTCTTATGGGCGAAATAGTGGATCCGCGGAATCATGCGGTTTCCGGTCTCACGCCCGAATCTAAAGTGTGCAGTCCCGATCGCCATCGCCGCCCCTGGCTCCACCGGGTCAGGGCGCGCGGTGGAAGATCGACTGGGCGGCACGCACGGGCGGCATGCTCGGCCGGCTACGGGCTACTCATCGCGGGACCGCTCCAGTGACGTGGGCGGTCGGCCCGCGAGCCAGGCCAGGGCCATGCCGATCGCCACGAAGCACGCCAGCGTAAGAATCTGCCAGCCCCACAACCCTTCGGTGCGCAGCCAGGGGCCGTCTGCTGCCACATGCCGGTTCCAGGCAACCAGATAAAGTCCGACCGCCCAGCCGCCCAGCGCGCCCAGGGGCACCCCCACCGCCAGCACAACAGCCGCATGCGCGGCCGTCACTCGACGCAGGAACCCCGGCCCGGCACCCACCGCGTGCATGGTGATCAAGTCGCCGCGCATCTGAGTGCGCGTGAGCAACAGACTCAGCCCCAGCGTGAACAGGGCGATCACCACCAGCACCACCAGTTGGATCTGGTCGAACAGGTCACCCCACAGCGGCATGATCCAATCGGTTGCCGGTATGACCAGGGCGCTGTGGGCGTCCAGCAGGTCCGTCGCCTTCTTCTCCTCCTGGGAGGTCAGTGGCCGAGAGAGTTTCACCACCTCACCGAGGTAAGCCGGGGCATCATCACCAACAAGCCCCATGCCGGCGGCCGTTTCTGGGGAGATCGCCACCCTGTCCGGCAGCCAGCGCATGAAGTAACCGGGTTTGGACTGGGTGTCCTCGGGCTGTGCCACCCCGTCCCCATCTTGGCGCACCGCCCCGATCTGCACCGTGCCGTCGTCGGCAATCCAGTTGGCGAAGCCGACAACCACGCCGCCGGCGTCCAGCACCTGGGCCGCCTGCTCCGCCCCTTCCAGGCCGCTGGCACGCAAGGTGTCCCCTTCTAGGATGAGCACCGAGTCATTCGCGATCCACACCGCGCTGTACCCCGGGTTGTAGCCCTTCCCCCAGGGAACGCAGGTCGTCTCCTCGCGCAGCCCGAGGGAGGAGAGGGCATCCGGTTCCGAGCCGTAGGGGCAGCGCGCCTCGACGGGCGGCACCACATCAACGCTTAGCCCCGGGTACGTTGGCGACCATACGGACCCCGATCCGGTCACGGGCAGTCCGGCGTCCGCGAGCACCTGGACCCCGTCGCGAAGGATGTGCGCGTCGAAACGGTCGTCGATGCTGACGCGCATGCCCAGGGAGAGATGCCCGGGCGCTTCCAGATCCAGGGAGGTGTCGTTGTAGTTCGCGGCGTAGGACGCGGAGTTGACGACCTGCCCGCAGCCCACGGCGACGACGACGGCGATCGCCGCGATGACCGGGAGGGTGCGGCCGCGGTGGGCGTCCGCTTCCCTGGCGGCCAACCGCAGGGCGAGCGGCCCCTTGATGAGCAGTGCTATACCGACGTCGAGAATGAGCGGTGCCAACAGAATCAGGGCGGTGGCGCCGAGCAGTAGCGCCGCCACCAGCAGGGGCGCGCTCGCCCCGCCGGGCAGTAGTCCGAGCATGCCGCCCGCACTCATCTCCCGCGGTATGGGCGCCCGCACCGAGCCGACGCCGCAGCCAACCGCTAATGCGATCAGGACGAGGCCGGCTCCCACGCGCCAACGCGCCCCGGACCAGCGGGACCGTCGCCCGGATGCAGCATAGGCGGAGTGGCGGCGCAGCGCCTCGACGGGGTCCATGCGGGCGACCCGCCGAGCAGGAAACAGCGTCGCCAGCCAGCCGGCCGCCCCCGCGCCGACTACCGCCACGGCCAGCATCCACCACGGGAACCCGACCAGGGCCTGCGTATCCGGATAGAACATCCGCCACGCTGCCCAAACTGCCACGACACCGCCGCCTGCACCCAGAAGGCCGCCCAGGCAGCCAACCATCACGCCCTGGAGGGTGAGGGTGCGAGCCAGCTGCCGCGGCGTCGCCCCGCAGGCAGACGCCAGGGCGAGCATGCGCCGCTGCTGTTCCGCGGCGACCGCGAACGCCGGGGTAATGAGCGCCAGGAGAAGTCCTGCTTCGACCGCCGCGGCGATGATGGTCGAGATCAACGCATCGGTGAGCACCTCCGGGGACACCTCTACGGGGTAGAGTTCGTCGTCGGCCGGGTAATGGGTCAGCACATGCCGGGAGACCGCGAAGGCCATGTCCGTATTCATCTGTGTGGCCATCTCCCAGGTGACCGGCTCCGGCCCGGCGATGAGGAAGTGGGTGTCCACTCCGGCGGGGTCCGCCGTGGCGGTGCTTGCCAGCCAGCTTGACTGTGCCCAGGCAAGCGACTGTTCGGCGTCGGCAACGATGCCGGTGACGCGGTAGGCGCGTTGGGAGTTGTGGAGGACCTCGTCGTCGGTGTCGGGGTCTGCCCCGGCCTGGAGCGGCGGGGCCATGAGGGAGAGGGTGTCGCCGACTTCGGCGCCGGTGCGCTCGGCGAGGGCGCTGGTGATGACAATGCCATCGGCGTCGGTGGGGGCTGCACCGGCGGAGAGCTCCGGCAGCAGCAGCGTGATCCCTTCAGCGGAGGATTCTTGCAGCGTCAGGGTGCCAATGGTTGAGAGGTTGACGGCTTCCAGATCGCCGGCGCCGGCAACGCCCACCTCTCCGGGTTGAGCGGTCATGCCGGTCGTAGCCAGGAAGGTGTCCGAGATCCAGTATTGGATGACGTGGTCCTGCGCCGGAATGATGCTCGCTAGTCCCTGCGCTCCCAGGGGAACGACGTCGGAGTCGTTGAACCAGAAGCCGGGGGCGCCCTCGGGGATCTGTGGGAATGGCCCCTCAGCGGGATCGACGGCGGTGCCGGTGACGATGGCCTGGGCGCCGGTGGGGATCGAGGCGAGAGCGGTCTGTCGGCTGGGCGGGGTTGACAGGCCGCGGCCGATGTTGCCGACGACGAGCACCAGCGGCAGGGCCACGAGCAGGATCGCCAGCAGGCTGCGGGCCTTGTGCGCCAGGGCGTCGCGCAGTGCCAGGCGCATGACGGGGCGCAGGGAGCGCAGGCGGGAGCGGAGGCCGGGACGGGCGACGTCGTCGGTGGATGGGGACGGAGAGGGAGCGGGCCGGGGAGTCAACGCTGTCTCCCCTGGGCGGTGAGGATGTCGTCGAGGTCGGCGGCTCCGGAGCTGCCGACGATCCGCCCGTCGCGCAGGAACACGG
>NZ_JAWDJJ010000033.1:0-3240 GCF_032465695.1 Actinomyces sp. MRS3W | reverse complement strand
GCGTCATCGCCGACGAGTTCACCACCCTCGCCCTCCAGTACGAGTGGCGGGCCGTTGCGCTCACTCCAGCCGACTGGCGTGACCAACTCGCCGCCGCCCCGATCGACCTGCTCTTCGTGGAATCCGCCTGGCACGGCAACGGTGATGCCTGGCGCTACCAGGTCATCGGCAAGGGCGGCCCCTCCAGCCACCTGCGTGAACTGGTCGCCCAGGTCCGCGCCGCCGGCATTCCCACGGTCTTCTGGAACAAGGAGGACCCCGCCCACTACGGCGAGGCAATTGACACCGCCCGCCTGTTCGACTGGGTGTTCACCACAGACTCCACCCTCCTGGACCGCTACCGGGCCGAGCTCGGACACGACCGGGTCGGCGTCCTGCCCTTCGCCGCCCAGCCCACCATCCACAACCCCATCCGTCTGCTCGACGACGATGCCCGTCCGGCCCCGTTACGTGACATCGCCTTCGCCGGCATGTACTTCGCCCATAAATACCCCGAGCGGCGCGAGCAGATGACCACCCTCCTGGGAGCGGCGGTGGATGCCGGCCCCAAGCTGGAGGACGGTCTGGACATCTTCTCCCGCTACCTGGGGGCGGACGCGAACTACCAGTTCCCGGCGCCTTACGACGCCTTCGTGCGCGGTTCGCTGACCTACCCGGAGATGCTGTCCGCCTACCGCGGCTACAAGGTCTTCCTCAACGTCAACTCCGTCGTAACCAGCCCCTCCATGTTCGCCCGCCGCATCTTCGAGATCACCGCCTGCGGCACCCCGGTGGTCACCATGCCCTCGCCCGCCACGGCCCGGTTCCTGCCCGCCGGGACCCTCGCCGTCGTCGCCGACCGCGAGGAGGCCTACTGGACCGAGCGGGCCATGGTGAACAACCCGGAGCTGCGGGCGCGCATGACTTACCTCGCCCAGCGCGAGATCTGGCTGAAGCACACCTACACCGCGCGCGTGGACCAGGTGCTGACCGCCGTCGGCCTGGGGGAGCGGTGCTACCGGCGTCCCACGATCACGCCGCTGATCTCTACGATCCGCCCCGAGCGGCTGGACGGCGTGCTGGATACCCTGGCCCGCCAGCGGGAGGTCGACCAGCGCCCGATCATCCTCACCCACGGCTTCGAGGCGCCCGACGCCGCCCGCGCCCGGGCCCGCGAACTGGGCCTGGAGGTTGACTGGGTGACGGGCGACGCCGCCAACACCCTCGGCGCCAACTACAACCTCATGCTGGAGCGGGTCGACGCCGACTTCATCGCCAAGCTGGATGACGACGACCTCTACGGCGACTACCACCTCTTCGAATCCCTCGCCGCCGCCGACTACGCCCGCGCCGAGGTGGTGGGCAAACACGCCTACTTCGTCCACCTTGAGGCCGAGAGCGCCGTGGTCCTGCGCTTCCCCGAATGGGAGCACCGCTACACCTCATTCCTGGCCGGCCCGACCCTCGTGGCCGCCACCGACCTTGCCCGCCAGGTGCACTTCCCCGACACCACCACCGGGGAGGACACCGGCTTCCTCCAGAAGGCCTCCGCGGCCGGCGCCCGCCTGTATGCGGCCTCCCGCTTCGGCTTCGTGCAGCGCCGCGCGGCCGGCGGACACACCTGGGGTATCTCCTCCGCCGAGGTTCTCGCCACCGGGCGGATCAGCCACTGGGGCGCCCCCGGCGACGCCGAGATTCCGGGCGAGGCGCGCTGATTGATCCGGGACGTGCGGTTGAGCAGCCGTTATGGGTGCGGGATTGTCACGCGAGGCCCGAACGTGCCAAAATCGCACGTATGGGAGAGACGACGCCGCAGTCCCTCGGCACCCGGATCCGCGAGGTGCGTACGCGTGCCGGTATGAGCCAGCAACAGCTGGGCGAACAGGTACGACTTGAACGGACCGCAGTCAACAAGATCGAGGCGGGCACACGCAAGGTCTCCGCCCTTGAGCTGTCCAGCATCGCCCGCGCGCTCCATGTCCGTATGGCCGCCTTTTTCGAAGAACCGGTCGCCGCGGTGGTCGCCCATCGCTCGTCGCAGGGGCTCGACACCGTGGATTCACAGATCGACGCACTCCTCGCGGACCTCGCTGACGAGGTCCGCTTGGTCCACTCGCTACGGTCCCTCACGGCTGCTGCCCCAACTCAGGCGTGGAAGCGGCCCGACTCCGAGGCAGAAGTCGAGGCGATGGCAGCGAAGGCACGGGATCTGCTCAACTATGACCAGGCCGAACCCGTTCGCGAGATCCAGGATCGTCTGGCCACAGCTGGTCTTTTTGTTTTCACACGGCCCCTTGGTGATGACACTGCGGACGCCGGGACCGTCCTCATCGACGGACTTGGTGTTGCTTTGGTCAACTCCACCAGGAAGGTGGGGCGCAGGCGCCTGGCGGCGGCGCACGAGCTTGGCCATTTCCTGGTTAAGGACACCTACACGGTGGACTGGCGGATCGCCGACGCCGATGAGCCGATGGAGGCTCGTCTGGATGCGTTCGCACGGGCCTTCCTACTTCCGCGGAAGGCCGTGATCGAGCGCTGGACGGAGATGTCGGAGCGGTCCGGGCTGCGCACGGCGGCGGTGGTCATCGGCAGCGAGTACCGGGTGGATATGTCAACTCTCGCGCGTCGGTTGAGCGATCTGGGCGCTGTCTCCGCCTCTGAGGCGGGCAGCATCCGCTCTGTGCGGACGACCCAGGCGGACATGATTGAGCTTGATCTTTACAGCAGCGAGGAGTTGGCCGGGACGACGCAGCCGCGCGCCTTCCAACGCGCGGTGCTCGAGCTCGTACGAGAGGAGGAGATCAGCAAGGAGCGAGCGGCTGACCTCCTGTGGGGTCTTGTTGATGAGGGCGATCTGCCGGCGCCGCGCCCGAGGGAAGAAGCCGCGTTCTGGGAGTTCGTCTCGTGAGCGAGACGGCGAAGGTCTACGCGAAGGTGAGACGAAAGGCTGGGAGGGGACATGAGACGGCAGATGACGAGAACGCGTGCTGTGACGTGCCTCCGCGTGGTCGTCATTGTTGACGGCAGCGGAGACCTGGAGACCACCCTCATCGGTCTGGCCGACGAGGGGCTGAGCGACGTCGTCGTCTGCGTGGGGCGGGACGGGCCCACTGCGGCGGAGGCCGCGGCGCTCGCGGATGCGGGCCTGGAGGCTGTCGCGGGCCAGACGGCGCTGGGCGCCGCCCGCACGTTGCTCGCCGGTCTGCGCGGCGGCCGGGTGCTGGTCATGCGGGCGGGTGACGTCCCCGAGCCGGGGTTGAC
>NZ_JAWDJJ010000032.1:0-1483 GCF_032465695.1 Actinomyces sp. MRS3W | reverse complement strand
ACCACCCACACCCCAAACAACTAGCACCGGCAGCCCACGACAGGACAAGGAAACCCACCAGCCATGCACACAACACCCCCACACCCCAGCCACCACCCTCGCCCCAAAAACCGGCGCCTGCAGGCAGGCCTTTTTGCTCTGCTGCTCGCCGCCTCGGCCCTGACCGCCTGCACCCACAACACCAACAACGCCACCGGCATCCCCACCTACGACCCCGAAGCTATGGCCTCGGCAAAGGCCTCGGAGTCGGCCGCGGCAGCTTCGGCGTCTGCGTCCGCTGCGGCCTCGGCGTCGGCCGCGGGCGTAGTGACAGCCGAGTCACTGTCCACCGACCGCTACGAAGTCACCTCCATCCCCGAGGACCTCGACGAGCAGCAAACCGAGATCCTCAAGGCCTTCATCAACTACGACCAAGTCACCTGGAACATCTGGTTCACCCGCACCGGAGTCGAAAACGCCCAACCAATCACCACCGACGAGGAATACCAGTACATCAAAGAGAACTTCGATTCAGTCGGGGGTGGGAGGACCGACGGGACGGTGAGGGTGTCGATAGATTCAGTTAACATCGCGTCTTCGTATTCAACGGAAATACGAGCCGAGATTCAGCTATGCGACGACCAGTCGGACCTGGTTGCCTATGACCTCGACGGCAACGACGTCAGCAACCCCGAGACTCTACAAGGCCGCTATAAGAAGATCGTCACAATGGTTTTGGAAGACGGCACCTGGAAAACGGCCAAAGAGCAAGCGCTTTCAGCTAACGAGTGCACGGTGTAAGTCATGGCAAGTTGGAACAAGTTATCGAGAACAGCAGCGGTCTTGTGTCTCCTCATCGTCAGTATGCCAACATGTTCTGCATATGCAGCGGACGTCCAGGATACTGATACGACCGGGTTGTCGTCTGGTTCGGTGTCGTCGGGGTCTGATGGTTCGGTGACGGTGTCGGTGACCGCGGTTTATACGTCGGCCGCCGCCGACTCTTCGGGATCGGACGGGACTGCGCTCACCTCGTCGCAGTCAGTGAGTGCGAGTGTGCATCCGGTGTGCTGGTATGAGCAGAGCGACACTGGTGCGGAACGGGCCGAGTGGATCGAGTCCGGGAAGGCTGCGGAGTACCTGCGGTTCACCCGCGGCGAGACCCTGGACAAGTACAAAACCCACTTCCCAGACTACGACTCATACGCCGACGACACCGACGGCCACTGGTACATCCCGACCTGCTCAGCAGAGTACATGGCCGATGATGACAAGCGCAGCATTGAGGAAGTCACCGACGCCTACCTCGCCGACCACGACCCGGTCTACGTACCAGCCGGTCAGGCAGCCCCCGAACCCGAAATCGATGGCGCCACGCTGGCCCGGGCGGCCTGGGATGCAATCACCATCCCGACGGCGACGATCGAGTACAACCCCACCGTGGGCGAGTCACGGGCGACGATTGTGGGCATGGACACCTGGATCTGGGCCACCGGCGACACCC
>NZ_JAWDJJ010000031.1:0-5622 GCF_032465695.1 Actinomyces sp. MRS3W | reverse complement strand
GCCCTCATGCGCGAGCGCTTCGCCATCCGGGGACCTGGGGACGGCGGTTCCGGAGGCGCGTCCCCGGATGGCGAAGCGCTCGCGCATGAGGGCCACGAGGGTGCCGTCGGCGGCGTCGGTCAGCTGCAGGCGCACGTCGACCACGCGCCCGGCGCTGGACTCCTCCAGGCCGGCCACCCAACCGTCAACCTGGATGACGCAATCCGGGCCGGCCTCGCGGGCCAGCTGTGCCAGCGGCCGACGCAAGTCGATGGTGTGGTCCAGGTGCACGGCGCCCAGGAGTCCCTCGATGAGCGGCATGCCGTCTTCGACGACGCTGCCCAGGGCGGCATAGACCACCGGCCAGGCCGGGCCCAGCAGGGCGTCGGGCACCAGCGGCGCGGCGGCCAGCGAAGTGGGCAGGGCGTCCGCGGTGACGGCGGCGTGGTCGGCACCGAGCGTGTCGGCCAGTGTGAAGCGGGCGTGCACCGTGCCGAAGGGCTGGTGGGCCGGACGTCCGAGCGCATCGGTGGCGCCGGCGACGGGAGCGATGACCTCCGGCAGCTGGTCGACCAGGTCGCCGGTAATGGACACGGCGCCGACGCCGGCGGTGTTGCGCAGCAGGTCGTTCATGGTTTCGCTGATGCGACCGGGGTCGACCAGGGGGGCGGCGCCGTCGGCGGCGCGCGCCAGGCGCAGCGGCACGACGAGGCGGCGCACGGCGTGGATGGCCTCACCACCGGGAGTGTCGTCCCAGTGGGTGTCCAGACGAATGTCGAGGTCGTAGGCGTCGTCGGCCACGTCCGGGCGGGCCACCACCCGGTAGGCGTCGTCGCCGGCGTCGGCCAGCACCCGGGCCGGGTTAATGGTCAGGTGCCCGTTCCACAGCACGTGAGGGGTGACGCGCACCAGCTCGGTGGCGTCCGTGACGGGGCGGGTGCCCGGCTTCCAGGAGGCGCCCAGACGGGCCCCACGGCGCGGCTGCTCGCCACCGGCCTGGAGGGCCTCGACGACGGCGGTTTCGAAGCGGCCCAGCAGATGACCGACCGGCTCGTTAATGGTGGTGATGCCGGCGACGGACACGGGCCCGGGAATGATGCGCACCTGGTCGGCGGTGTAACGCGGGTCCTGCGACTGCCACAGGGAGTCGGTGCCCCACCAGCGCAGGATGTCGGCGTCGAGCACGGGCACGAACGGCACCGGCTTGGGGTGCTTGCGGCACAGGTCAACGAACCAGGCGGCGTCGGCGGGCTCCACCTGAGTGGTGGCGGCGGCCGGGTAGCGCTCCGCCAGGGCGGCCAGCGCGGCATCGGCGTCCAGGACATCGTCCTCGGTGGCGAACAGCGTTTCGATCTCACCGTGATCGGCGCTGTTGACGCGCGCCTCAACCCGGTGCAGCAGGTCGAGGAAGCGGTCGTACCAGCCCTCATCGGCCCAGTCCGCGGCGGTGGCGGCCCGGCCCTCGTGAGGCGCGACGCACAGCTCCGCGTAGCGGGTCGCCCACTCCAGGTAGCTCATGGCCTCGACGTCACCGAAGTACGGCTTGGCGGTCTTGGCCAGGGCGGCGATCATCTCCTCGCGGCGCGCGGTCATGGCCGCGTCATCGCCGGCGAGTTCCTGGATGAGGCGAGAGGCGCGGGCAGAGGAGTTGTCGATCTCGTACAGGTCGGCGCGCAGGTGCGACAGGCCCGAGGTCATGCCACCGGCGGAGGCGCCGGAAGCGACCCAGCCGCCCTCGTGGGCGGGGTCGATACCGGGGGTGTCGACCAGCAGCTGCTTAACGTCTTCGTTGGTCTTGGCCTCCAGGCAAGTCATGGCGGCGGTGCCGACGCTGACACCGTCAACCGGCGCGGCGGCGGTGCCGTAGGCCAGTGCCCAACGGCCGGTGATGTAGTCGGCGGCCCGCTCGGGGGCGCCGATGCCGCCACCCACGGTGAGTACCAGGTTATCCACCGCGCGGATGGCGTCGTAGGTGGCCAGGAGCATGGTGTCCAGGTCTTCCCACGAGTGGTGACCGCCGGCGTGACCGTCCTCAATCTGCATAATGATGGGCACGTCCGGCACCGCCTTGGCGATGGCGATGACCTGGCGGATCTGCTCGACAGTGCCGGGCTTGAGCGCCACGTAGGGGAAGCCCTCGGCGCGCAGACGGGTGATGAGCGTGACCGCTTCATCCAGCTCCGGGATGCCGGCGGAGATGACGACGCCGTCCACGGGGGCGCCGGCGGCGCGCGCCTTGGACAGGAGCCGCTGCGTGCCCAGGTGCAGGTTCCACAGGTAGCGGTCCATGAACATGGCGTTGAAGGCGGCGGTGCGGCCCGGCTCGAGGGCCGCCTCGAGGCCGGCCAGGTTGTCGGCCAGTACCTTGGGGGTGGTCTGGCCACCACCGGCGAGCTCGGCCCAGTAGCCGGCGTTGGCGGCGGCGGCGACGATCTCCGGGTCCACGGTGGTCGGGGTCATGCCCGCCAGCAGGATGGCGGAGCGGCCGGTCAGGCGGGTGAAGGCGGTGTCGACGGTGATGCGTCCGTCCGGCAGCTGCGTCAGGTGCGGGGCGAAGCGCGCCCGGTCCACGGTCGGAGCCGGGGCGGCGCCCGCGCGGTCGAGGTCGTCAATGTGCCGGGCGGTGCCCGCGGGCACGACCGTGGTGCCGGTGCCGGCCACCACGGGCTCGGTCAGGCGCGAGAGCACCGTGCCCGGACCCACATCGAGGATGAGGCGGCGCTCGCCCGCACCGAGAGCGTCGTCGATGGTGGCGGGCCAGTCGACCGGGTCGATGAGGACGGCGATGGCCAGGTCACGGGCCAACTGCGGATCCAGCCCGGCGCGCTCGGCCCAGGCGACCACGTCGTCCACGGCGCTGGCCAGCAGCGGCGTGTGGAAGGGGACGGACGTAGTGAGGAACTCGGTGATCGGAGCCAGGACGGCGCCACCGCGGCGCCGCTCCTTGCGGTCCTGCTCGCTGCGGCGCGCAACCGCTTCAAGCGCGGTGATGACACGCTCAAGGTCGCCGGGGCGACCGGACAGGATATGAGCCTGACGGCCGTTGACGACCCCAACCGCGATCCGCTCGGCGCCGGGCAGCTGGGACAGGACACCGTCGAGCACCTCGCGGGTCACGCCCCGCACAGAGAGCATGGGGGTGGTCTCCCCCACCGTGCCCAGGTCGAGCCGACCGGTGGTGCGGGCAGCGGCAGCACCAATGAGCCGGGCGATGGCGTGCACCTCGACGACGCTCGTGTTGGTGCCGGAGTGCCGCGCGGCACGCAGCGCGTCCAGCAGGGCCACGCCCAGGACGCCCTGGGAGTGACCGATGACGGCGCCCGGCGCGTGCTCGCCCACGGGGTCGATGCCGGAGCCGGGCAGGCAGGCCAGGGCGGCGTGCTGCGCGAACAGGATGCCGGGCACAGACACGTCGGCGGTGTCGGCGGTCCCGGCCTGCGGTGCCGGGCTGGCCGGGGCGCCCGCGTCGGTGAAGAAGCGCGCGCCCCTGGGAGTCACGGTCAGCAGGTCGGTTGCCACCGGGGCGAGGCGGTCGGCGACGGCGGCGTCGATGGCAACGAGCTCATCTGCCAGCTCGCGGTCGAGTCCGACGAGCTCGTCGAGCGTGGCGCGCCAGGGGGTGGCCTGCCCGCCGAAGGCGAGTACATAGGGCTCGCCCGCGTTGAGCCGCTCGGCGATGGTGTCGGGGGTGGTGGGCTGGGTGCTCATGCGGTCCTCGGTTGTGTCGGTCGTCTGGTTGGGGGTCTGGTGGGCGGTTGTGGGTTTCGTGGAGGTCATGGGAGGGTCACAGGGGTCCGTTGTCGTGCTTCTTGGCAGGCAGGCTGCGGCTGTCGCGCTTGTCGGCGAGAGCGGCCAGGGAATCGACGATGACGGTGCGCGTGTCCTCGGGCGCGATGACGGCGTCGATCTCGCCGATCGCCACCGCCTTGTCGGGGTTGATAACCGTGTCGGTGTATTCCTCGACCAGGCGCTGCTGCTCGGCGGCGGCGGCTTGTTCACCGGACTCGTCGCGTACACGCGCCAAGTCGCGGCGGTGAATGATGCCCACCGCGCCCTGGGCGCCGAGTACGGCGATCTCCGCGCCCGGCCAGCAGAAGTTGAGGTCGGCGCCGATGGCCTTGGAGCCCATGACGATGTAGGCGCCGCCGTAGGCCTTGCGCAGCACCACGGTTACCAGCGGGACGGTGGCGGAGGCGTAGGCGTTGATGACCTTGGCGCCCCGCCGGATGATGCCGGCGTGCTCCTGCTCGGCCCCGGGACGGTAACCGGGCACGTCCACGAAGGTGACCACGGGCAGGCCGAAGGCGTCGCAGAAGCGGACGAACCGGGCGAGTTTCTCGGAGGCGTCGACGTCGAGCGTGCCGGCATCGACCAGCGGCTGGTTGGCGACCACGCCCACCGGGCGCCCCTCGAAGCAGGCGAAGCCGACCACCACGTTGGCGGCGAAGTCCTCCTGCACCTGCACCAGTTCCCCGTGGTCGACCACGGCCGCAACCACGGCGGTGACGTCGTAGGGCTGGCGGGGTGAGGCGGGCACCAGCTCGCCGACCTGTGCTGCCGCCGCCCGGTCCGCGGCCCGGTCGACGTCGTCGTAGTCGTAGCGGGGAGCCTCCTGCGCGGAGGAGGAGGGCAGGTAGGCCAGCAGCGTGCGCACCTGATCGAGGGCGTCGTCCTCATCCTCGGCGACATAGTGCACGACGCCGGTGACCGATCCGTGAATGTCGGCGCCACCGAGCTCCTCGGCACTGATCCGCTCACCGGTGACGGCCCGCACCACGTCCGGGCCGGTGACGAACATGTGGGAGGCCTCGCGGGTGGCGATGACGAAGTCGGTCAGCGCGGGGCTGTAGACGGCGCCGCCGGCGCAGGGGCCGAGGATGACGCTGATCTGCGGGATGAGGCCGGAGGCGGCGCAGGTGCGGTTGAAGATGCGTCCGTACTGGCGCAGCGCCGCCACGCCCTCCTGGATCTTGGCACCGCCGGAGTCAATGAGCCCGATGACGGGGATGCTCAGCCGCAGGGCGTCGTCGAGAAGGCGGACGATCTTGTCGCCCTCGACGCTGCCCAGCGCCCCGCCGGAGACGGAGAAGTCCTGGGAGTAGACCGCGACTTGGCGGCCGTCGATCTGGCCGAAGCCGGTGACGACGCCGGAGGGGCGGGCCTGCTCGCCGGCGCCGGCGCCGGAGTACCGGCCGATCTCGAGGAAGGAGTCGGCATCGAGCAGGGCGGCGATGCGCTCACGGGCGGTGTGCTTGCCCTTGGGGTGCTGGCGGGCGGCGGCGCGCTCCTCGGCTTCGGCGTCCACGCGGGCGATGCGCTCGCGGAAGGCGGTGGTTGCCGGTGAGACAGCCATGGTGGCGTCGGTCATCTCAGGCCTCCTGCTGTGGGGTGGATGTGGTGGCCTCGTCGCCGAGGTCGCGCATGCGCACGAGGATCTCGCCGGCGGAAACGGTGCGGCCCGCGCTTACGGGGATATCGGCAACGGTGGCGTCCGCGGGGGCGTGCACGTAGTTCTCCATCTTCATGGACTCCAGCACGACCAGCAGGTCGCCCTCGCGCACGCGGTCGCCGGGGCTGACACAGATGCGGGTGACGATGGCCTGCATAGGGGCGGCGATCGCACCGGGATCGGCTCCCTGGGCC
>NZ_JAWDJJ010000030.1:0-26225 GCF_032465695.1 Actinomyces sp. MRS3W | reverse complement strand
GCCCCCGCCGGCCCCGACGCAACGACGCTCGCGGCTCAGATGGCTGCACTGCAGGAGCAGCTGGCGACCCTGTCCGGGGCCCTGGGCGGTGCGGCGTCGCCGGTGGAAGCGGGCGCCGCGCAGGTGATCGCCCTACCGAGTGCCGGCGTGGCGTGATGGAACCGTGTCTCGGATTCCTGATGCCTCAGCGCTGGATACCGGGATGCTTGGGTGGTGTCCGGCATCCCCGCCGCTCATGTTTCCCCAGGAGGCCCCATGGAACCGCTCATGCAGTTCAAGTCGCACATCGCCGGCAAGAACGCCGACGTCGCTATCTATCCCGACCGCATCGTGTGGTCCCGCAAGGGCCGGCTCGGCGCCGGCTCGAAGGCCGCACTTGGCGTGATGACGATGGGTGCGTCCCTGCTCGCCACGGGCATTCGTCGCAGCGAGGACGGCGAGGTCATCCCGATCTCCTCTATCAGCCATGTCGGCAAGCGCCGCGGTAAGGGTCTGAACACGGAGGTCATGTTCACCACCTCGGGTGGCGACCTGGTGATGCGCGTCGGTCATGGCCTCGCGGACAGGGTGATCGATACGGTCATGGCGATTCAGCGGGGCGATGCCCAGCTCGCCCCGGTCGATACAGCCCCCGTGTACGGTCAGACGCCTGCGCAGGCACCGACGGGCGGCTACAGCGTCGCCCCGGAGCCCGCTGCCCCGGCGTCCGGCGGTGAGGACGTGATGGCTCAGATCCAGCAGTTGGCGGGCCTGCGCGACGCCGGCGCGCTGACCGAGGAGGAGTTCGCCGCGAAGAAGGCGGAGCTGCTCTCCCGCCTCTGACTTTTCTTCTGATTCGCCTCTCATCGCTCTGCCCCCGCCGCCTGTTGACTGGGCGGCGGAGCAATTTTCGTGCCACGTGCGCCACGTCAGGCGCGCAGCGACTCCCGGTAGGCGGCGATGACCCATCTAGGCACGTCGAGCTCGGCGGCGAGGGCGCCGAGGTGCCCGCCGGTGAGCTGCTCGGCACGGCGGTAGTCGGCGTCGGTGATGAGCTGGCAGGCGACCTGCCGGTCGATGCGGACCTCGATCTCGCGGGTTTAGTGTCCGTCGTCGCCGCGGGTGGCGTGGGTGAGCTCGTGCATGAGGATGGGCACGGCGAGCCGGTCAGTCATACCTGCTCTCAGGTAGATGGTGCGGGCGGGTAGGTGGTAAGCGCAGACCCAGTCTTGGGGCATGTGCACCCAACGGACGAACAGCCATTGTGCGTCCCCGCTAGCAAGCAGTCCGTCTAGGGTGGGGCGAGGCGCGCTAAGAAGGTACGCCTCGCCCCACCGACAGAATTCAGACCTTCAGAGCGAGCGCTCGTCCGTTCTGGGAGTACTGGTCAGCTATTCCCATGATGACCGGATCTAGAGAAGCCGGCGCTTCAAAGCGCACGACTGTGGCAAAACCGCCTAGTTCTGTCAGCACGTCGGGGTCCCAGTACTGGGGCGTTCCGACTACGGCGATTCGTCGCTCAGGGGCGAGATCTGTCTGGTTGAGGATCGTATAGCAGTGCTCATAGCTCTGCTCCCGAGCGGGGCGGCTTCCTCCTCCAAGCGCCTGGATTGCAGCGATTGTCTCCTCACCGTGGATCAGGGTCTCGGTGACCTTCTTAACTCGGCCGGACCGCAAGAGGACCTGGCCGTTCCCCCTCTTGACACCCCGGGCGCGCAGGTCCTCGCGCTCTACGAGTAGCTTGATCCGCTCCTTGACGGTCGAGGGGAAGAACTTGTGGGACCCGCGTTCACGCATGAAGGCGAGGCCTTCTGCGCGGACAGCGGCCATTGCGACGAGGCGGATGGCTTCCCCTAACTCGTCCTCGGTGGCCCACGCCCTGATCTCGGTGTCTTCCGCAGGGACGTCGTTGGGAATGAAATCTCCGGCGGGACGTGATAGCTGCGCCCACGCCTGCAGGAAGGGGCCGCTGTCGACTCCGGCTCCCTCCTCGGCGAGGTGGCTCATCGTTGAGCCGTCATCGGTTACTAGCCAGCCTCCTGCATGCGGGTAGACAGACAGGACGACGCCATCGTCGTCTGCGTAGTACATCGGCGCCCAGACCACGAAGCCGCGCGCTGTCTCAGCCACTTCCAGTCCGTCGAGGACTGAGGACATGTAGGAGGTCCGTAGCTTGTTGGCGTCCATCAGTTCACTCCTTCCACTGGCGGATCGACCCAATCAATGCTTCCGACGTCGACGTTACATAGAACGGCGAAGGCCTCGAACATCTTCCGGAAGTCGATGTCTTCAACGGTAGCGTGCGGCAGGCACGCGGGGAAGTCGGCCAGTCCCACAGTTCTCTCGTTGCCATCGGCGGGGACGTAGGTGTGCATGTGCACGCGCCCAGGAACCTTGCGGTCGTGGCCGTTGACGCAAACCCTGCGCAGCGCGACGTTGTTGCCATGGAAGGTGAGCGAGACGTGCCAGGGCGACTGAAAGTTGAACTGTATGCGCAGACGGCAGTCCTGGATGCTTACGGAGCCCGTGACGACGGGTTCGATGCCTTCGATTCCTCTACGCTGCCCGATCGTCCACACGATCATTCCCGTGGCTCGACTGACTGGTCCCTCTAACAGATGGCGTAGCTCCACCGGAGTGATGGCGTTCGCCCGTTGTTCCCTACCTGCCATGACCGACTCCCAGCAGTTCAGAGGCGTTACGACCTTGCATCGTTCAGTCCTCCTCGTAGCGTCTGTCCTGGGACTCCTCCCCAAGATCGGCCCGCCAGCCGGGCGTCTCGGCCAGTTCGTCCTTAGCGCCAGGGTGGACCTGCGCGGCCAGCTCCCACTCCGGAGGCAACCCCTCAGGACAGTCGGGACGCAGTCTCTGCAACTCGACAGTATCAGCACGCTCTTCGACCGCCGCAGTCTGCGTAATACTGCGAGCGGCCAATCGAGACTCTGCTTCCCGAAGGATGGCTGATCCATGCGCACCTAAAGCCTCAGCCAGGGCATCAAGCTCTCCAACCGTCGGCGCAGGTCCCTCACCTCGCAGGATGATGCCGACTCTGTTCAGCGACATGCCGGTTTCGCGCGCGAGCTGCCGCTGCGATACTCCCGATTCTCTTCGGAGCTCAGCTAAGAGATCAATCACCACGACGTCGAGCGGTGACAGCGGTTTCGACTTGAGAGGCATAACGGAAGCGTACCAAAGTCGGTGCACGAGCACACCGCGCGTTGACGGCAACCCGTAGTCGATTCACTATTGAGCGATATCCGCGGCCCCACTTCGGTATGCAATGAATGAAGCCGTGTGCGCTGAGGTCCGCGGCAAAGTCACCAAGACCCGCGTCCCACTTTCCGCTCTAGCCAGCGCAGCCAACCTGAGCCGTCATTTCATCTCTCGCACAATACAACGGGCAATCCGCATCCAAGCCCCGTCAGCCACCCCATCTACGGCAGCACGATGCCCCCACACATTCAGCGGGGCAATGCCACGAACCTCGGTCTGTAGGGTGGCGGCATGAACATGTCACCGCACATGCCGGCTAGCGAGGTGCGCGCCGTCGTGCGGTGGCTGACGACGCGCAGGGTCACCTATCAGGTCAACGGCGGCTGGGCCGTTGATGCGCTCGTTGGGAAGCAGACTCGAGAGCACGGCGACCTTGATGTGTTCGTGGACGCGACCGCCATCCCGGACCTGCTCACCTAGCTTGAGGAACGCGGCTACCGGACGGTCGTCGACTGGCTGCCGATCCGCGTGGAGTTGGCGTCGCCCGTCGGCCGGGTTGATGTTCACCCCATGACCCTGGAGGCCAACGGGGACGGCATTCAGAAGGGTTTCGGCGAGCAGGAGTTCCGCCACCGCGCCAGCGAGCGCACGACCGGCACCATTGAGGGGACACCCGTGGTCGTCGCTAACATCGACCGCCTCCGGCAGCTGCGTGAGGGCTACGAGCCCCGCCCCGAGGACCTGCACGACCTGGGCCTGCTCGACCGCCTCGACGTCACCGCCCGGGACTGACGCCTCGAGCTTCAACGCACAGCCCGACGCTGAGCGAGCGCCCAGTGGAAAGCCCAGCGAAAAAAGTGCCCATCTGTCGCAACCGACCGGTTGCCGGGTAAGCGGCCCGTCATTCCAACGATCTGCCGCACACTCGGATCTCCCCGCCTCCGCAATCAGCCAGATCCCCTATGGTTGAGGCATGGCCCCGAAGTTCGTCGTGATCGGAGCCGGCATCAGCGGGCTTGCCGCCGCCTGGCATCTTCAGACGGCGGGCGCCGACGTCACGCTCCTGGAGCGCTCGCAGCGCCCCGGCGGGCGCATCCGCTCGGTCGTCCTCAACGACTGCACCGTCGAAACCGGGGCGAACTTCATCACCGACGCCTACAGGATCATCCCCTCCCTCACTCATCACATGGGCATCGGGTTTCAACACGTCACCAGTTCCAGCGCCATAGCCCGCGCCGGACGCCTGCGTCCTTTTCGCACCACGCGCCCGCTCAGCGCCATCCGATCCGGGGCGCTGCCAGCGCCAGTGGCGTTCACCCAACTCCCCGGCCTGGCCCGATTCGCGGCGCTGGCCCGGGGCCGGGGCACATGCGACCCCCTCGACTGGCTCGAACTTGATTCGCTACCTGCACCCCAGTGGTTGGAGGCCATCGGTTTAACGGCCTTCGCCGAGTACACCTGGCGCCCGGCCTACCACGGCTTCTACTTCCAGGACACCGCCACCGTATCCGCCGCAGCAATCGCGGCGATGGCCGCGCACGGCGTGCGTCAGCGGACTCTGACCGCACCCGGCGGACTGTCCACCATTACCGATGCCCTGGCGACGCGACTGGATCTGCACACCGGCACCGAGGTCATCGGGATCGAGGAGACTCCTACCGCCACGGTTGTCCACACTGATGGTGGGATTTTTCGCTCCGACGCCGTGATCGCGGCCGTTCCCGGCCCGGACCTGCCCGGATTGATGGAGCTCGACCCGCTCGAAAGCGCTATCGCCGCCACGCCATACAGTTTCGGCCTGCTGGTGTGCCTGGGCACGAGCCGCCGCCTGGAGTCCGACGAACTGGCCGGCGCCTACGGGGTGCTGCTGCATCCCGACGACGGTCCGCTCGCGGCGGTCAGCGTCGCCAGTCGTGCGGGCCATGCGCACGGCACCGGAGATGTAGTGACCTGCATGTTCGCCGGAGCCGGGGCGCGCAAGCTTGCTGGCCGCCCTGATGAGCAGGTCATCGCATCCGCCCGCCAGGCATTACTCACCTGGGCTCCCCGCCTCGACAACGTTCTCCTCACCGCTCCCGACCGCAACCTGGTGGTGCGGATATCCCACGCGATGCCGGTGAGCGAGCCCGGGAGGCTGGCCCGAATCGCCGCCTACCGGAAGCATGCGCGCCGCCGACGCGTTCTCATCGCGGGCGATTGCCTGGCCTGGCCCTGGACCGACTCTGCCGCATTCACTGGCCAGTGGGCCGCGAGCCAGCCCGCCCTGTCCCGCTGATCCCGCCGACACCGGTGTGCCATCGCAAGAGTGTCCATCTGTCGCAACTTTTGCGAGCCGCCCGCCGGCGCGATTTTCCGCGTCCGCACGATTCCGAGGAAAACTCAGGGTCTCCACCCACGCCAACCACGCGCAGGACCCAAAAGTTGCGACCGATGGTCATTCTGGGCTCGCCGCCCACCCCAGAGCAGCGTTGGCCCCTCGCCCGCACAGCCCCGCCGCACACGCTCCGCTCTACCGCGGCTCCACGCCCCGGCGCAGCAGGCCGACGATGTGCCCGTCAATAAGCGCCTCCCACGAGGCCTCGACCACGTCGGTGCCGACCCCAACCGTGGACCAGGTATCCTCCCCATCGGTGATGTCGATGAGCACGCGCACCACTGAACGGGTGCCGCGCTCGGTGTCGAGAATGCGCACCTTGTAGTCGGTCAGCTCGAAGTCAGCTGTCTCCGGGTAGACCTGCTCAAGCGCCGCGCACAGGGCGTGGTCGAGGGCGTTGACGGGGCCGTTCCCCTCCCCCAGGACCGCGTACCGCCGCCCACCGGCCCACAGCCGCACGGTGGCCTCGGTTTCCGTGATGGTGTCCCCGGAGACCGGCAATAGGTGTTCCCCGGGCACCGGCCGCGCCTGGATGGAGGCGCGCCAGGACTCAATGCGGAAGTACTCGGGCAGTTCGCCGCGGGCAGCGCGCAGCAGCAGCTCGAAGGAGCCGTCAGCGGCGTCATAAGTGTAGCCGGCGGCCTCGCGGGCCTTGACGGTCTCGGTGACGCGGGTGAGCAGCTCGCGGTCGCCGGCCGTGTCGATGCCGAACTCGCGCGCCTTGAGCTCGATGGAGGCGCGCCCGGCCATCTCCGAGACGAGCATGGTCATGGTGTTGCCGACGCGCTCCGGGTCGACGTGCTGGTACAGGCCCGGATCCACACGGATTGCGGAGGCGTGCAGCCCGGCCTTGTGGGCGAAGGCCTTGGTCCCCACGTAGGGCAGGCGGCTCGACGGCGGCCGGTTGACGATCTCGCCGACGTGCCGGGACACAGCGGACAGCTCGGCCAGTCGCCGCGCACGCTCCGCGGCATCGCCGGGCAGCACCGTCCAGGGGGTCTTGAGCTCAAGGTTGGCGATGAGCGTGAGCAGGTTCGCGTTGCCGGTGCGCTCACCGAGACCGTTGACGCACCCCTGCACCTGCCGGGCTCCGGCGGCGACGGCGGCCAGTGCCCCGGCGACGGCGACCCCGGCGTCGTCGTGGGTGTGGATGCCGATGGTGCAGTCGCCGTATCCGGCCTCCTGCAGCGCATCGCGCAAGTCGCCTACCCGCTCGCCGAGGACGTCCGGCAGGGTGCCGCCGTTGGTGTCGCACGGGATGACGGCGCTCGCCCCCGCCTGCGCCGCGGCCACGGCAACCGCAAGCGGGTACGCCGGATCCGTCTCGCTGGCCGTCTCAGCAGCGGCGTGGTCGATCCCGTCGAAGAAATGCTCCAGATCGACCATGACCTCACGGCCCGCCCGGGTCAGCACGGTGACGGTGTCTCGCACCATGCGGAGGTTCTCCTCCAAGGTGGTGCGCAGGGCTCGTTCCACGTGCACCGGGTCGGATTTGGCGACGATGGTCACCACCGGCGCACCGGAGTCCAGCAGGGCGCGAACCTGCTGGTCGTCGGCTGCGGACACGCCCGCCTTGCAGGTGGAACCGAAGGCGACCAGCCGGGCGGTGTCCAGCGACAGCTCGGTGCGGGCGCGGGTGAAGAACTCGGTGTCCTTGGGGATGGCGCCGGGCCAGCCGGCCTCGATGTAGGCCACGCCCAGTTCGTCGAGCAGCCGGGCGACGGCGAGCTTGTCATCAACGGTGAAGGCGATGGACTGCTGTTGGGCGCCGTCGCGCAGCGTGGTGTCGTAGGCTGCGACCCGGACGGTCTGGTCGGCGGCGGGCGTGCCTGGGGGCATGTGCTCTTCCCTTCCCCATGGGTGGTTCACCGCAGAGTCTGACACAGTGTCTGATCGTGGTTGAGAGGGTGCTCACCTGGCGGCACGAAGTCATGGCGGGCGCGCGGCTGGCCCGGTACCGTCAACGCGTTGGCGCTGACACCCATGACGCGAGGAGGAACCGATGCGCGAGGCCGCCCGTACCGTATCCGTGTTCGGCTCCTGCGTCAGCCGCGACACCGCGGAGGAGCTGCACCGCCGGGGCTGGAGGGTCGCCGCGTACGTGGCGCGCCAGTCCCTGTTGTCGGCGGGCTCGCAAGTCTGCGGGGATGTCCTGAATCTGGAGGGGTTCAGCTCCCCCTTTGTCCGGCGCGTGCATGCGGGGGACCTGGCGGGTGACCGCCGCGCCCGGCTCGCGGCCCATGCGGCGCATACGGATGTGCTGCTGTGGGACATTGTGGATGAGCGCCTGGGGGTGTTGGAACTGCCCGACGGCGAACTGCTGACCCGCACAACCGAGGGCCTGACGGCGGGGTTGTACGACTCCTTGGAGGATGCGCGCCTGCTGGAGTTCGGCACGGATGAGCACTTCGAGCGGTGGACGGCGGCGCTGCCGGCGTGGCGCGAGGAGTTGCAGGAGCTGCAGCTGCTGGACCGGACGCTGCTACTGCAGGCGGCGTGGGCGCTGGAGGATGAGGACGGCGCCCCCACACCGACGTCGTGGGGTATGGGCGCAGCGGAGGCGAACTGGTTCTCGCAGCGCTATTACGAGGCAGCGGCCCAGGTGACCGGGGTGCGCGTGCTGCGGTTGCCGGATGAGCTGACGATTTCGGGGACGCACCACACCTGGGGCCCGGCGCCGTTCCACTACCAGGACGCCGCCTACACCTGGCTCGCCCAGCAGATCGACCGTTTCAGCCAAGAGAGTCTGCCCAGATAGTTACAGTCCGGCCGCGTAGTGAGCCACAGCAACCTCGCAACGAGTACACAAGCTATTCTGCGAAACACCCACACTAGGAACCCGCATCCCCAGCACCCATGACCCCTTCAGGAGAGCCTATGCCGAAGAACGTCATGGTTATCTATGGGACGCGTCCTGAGGCAATCAAGCTGGCACCGGTCATCCGCGGATTGCAGGAGCACAAGGATGTGCGCCCGACCCTCGTCTCCACCGGCCAGCACCGGGAAATGCTCGCTCAGGTCAATGAGATCTTCGGCCTGGTCCCGGATCATGACCTTGACGCCTTCGCGGCGGGACAGACCCTCAACGCGCTTTCCGCCAAGATCTTTGCCCGCCTGGACCCCGTCTTGGAGTCGGCTCGCCCGGACGCGGTGCTCGTGCAGGGCGACACGACGACGGTTGCCGCCGCCGCCCTGGCCGCCTTCTACCGGCGGGTGCCGGTCATCCATCTGGAGGCGGGCCTGCGCTCGGGAGACCTGTATTCCCCGTTCCCGGAGGAGGCCAACCGGAAGGTGACCTCGCAGCTGGCAGCACTGCACCTGGCGCCGACGCCGCAATCACGCGCCAACCTGCTGCACGAGGGTGTGGATCCGGACGCGGTCGTGGTCACGGGCAATACGGTCATCGATGCCCTATTGCACACGCGCGCTCAATCCATCCCGCCGGCGAACGCGCGTCTGCGCGAGGCTGTGGTGCAGGGCCGCCCGATCATCCTGGTGACGGCGCATCGGCGGGAGAACTGGGGGGAGGCTCTGACCGACGTCGGTCGGGCACTGGCGCGCCTGGCAGCCCGCTACCCCGAACACCTCATTGTGCTGCCGGCACACCGCAACCCGCACGTGCGTGAGGCCGTCCTCCCCCACGTTTCCGGCCTGGACAACGTCCTCGTCTCCGAGCCGCTCGCCTACGGCGAGTTCACCACCGTCATGAACGCCGCCCAGATCGTGCTGACGGACTCCGGCGGCGTGCAGGAGGAGGCACCGAGCCTCGGCAAACCGGTGCTGGTCATGCGCGAGAACACCGAGCGCCCCGAAGGTGTGGAGGCGGGTACGGTCCGGCTTGTGGGCACGGCGGAGGACCGGCTGGTCACGGAGGTGTCCGCGCTCCTCGACTCCCCCGCCCTCTATGAGCAGATGGCGCACGCCGCCAACCCCTACGGGGACGGTCGCGCCGCCGAGCGCGCGGTGGCGGCAATTGCCGAACTGCTCGGCGTGGGCCAACGCATGTCCGATTTCCATCCCGTCGCGTCACGCCCGGCGGATTCCCTGAGGTCAGCATCACTGTGAACTCCCTGAACGATTCCTCTTCCCCCCGCGACTCCTGGCCGACGACGGATATCGGCGGCTCCCGCCTGCACCTGCCCCACGGGACCACGCCGGCACTCGACTGCGCCATGTGGGTGCTGGCCATCAGCCTCGTCACCAGCCTCCACATCGACGGCGGTGTCCATGAGCCGACCGAGGTCGGCATCGGTATCACGATCCTCATCGCGGTGGTGCTGCAGTTGCTGGCGTGGGCCCTGTTCCTGCGCGGCCGCGCCCGCTTCGCAACGAGCGACGAGATTCCCCAGATCCTGCTCACGGATGTGCTGGTGACGGCGATTCTCATGCTCGTCGTCGTTCTGGCCGAAGGCCCGCTGCTGCCGCTCGGTGCCGTGGCCGTCTCCGGAGCAGTGGCGCTCGTGCTGCACCTGGGTTCGCGCTGGGTGTTCCAGCGTGTGGTCGAGTGGCGTCACCGGCCCCCGGCGCACCGCACCCGGCGCACCATCGTGCTCGGGGCCGGTTACGGCGGCGCCCAGGCGATCAGCCTCATGCAACAGGATCAGGACGGCACCTTCACGCCGGTGGCGATTCTGGATGATGACCCGTCCAAGCGGCACCTGCGCATCAGCGGCGTGCGCGTGCTCGGGCCGTGGCAGGCGCTCGGGCAGGTTGCCAAGGAGAAGCGGGCCGACCTGGTGCTGCTGGCGGTTCCCTCCGCGGAGCCGAGCATGGTGGATGAGGTCGTCGAGCAGGCCAACGCGCTGGGCCTGGACATTCGCATCATGCCCTCCACAGAAGAGCTCGTCGGCAAGGTCCCCTCACGCCGCCCCGAGGCTTCGCGCATTCAGTCCACGAATGTTTTCCGTCCGCCGCAGATCGCGGACCTGCTGGGGCGCCGCGCCATCGACACCGATGTGGACGCGATCGGCGAGTACCTCACCGGGGAGCGCGTGCTGGTGACCGGTGCGGGCGGCTCGATCGGATCCCACCTGTGCCGGGAGATCGCCCGCTACGAGCCGGAGCGCCTCATTATGGTGGATCGGGACGAGTCGGCACTGCACGCGGTGCAGCTGTCCCTGGACGGCGAGGCCATGCTCGACTCCCCCGACCTCATCCTCGGCGACCTGCGCACCCCGGGATTCATCGATGCCCTGTTCACCGAGAACCGGCCCACGATCGTCTTCCACACGGCCTCCCTCAAGCATGTGACGCTGACGGAGCGCTTCCCCGAGGAGGCTTTCCTGACGAATGTGGCGGCCACCCGCGACCTGCTCATGGCCGCAGCCAGTCACGAGGTGCAGCGCTTCATCAATATCTCCACCGATAAGGCCGCCGACCCGCAATGCGTACTCGGCTATTCCAAACGGGTGGCCGAGCGCCTGACGGCAACCGTCGGACGCTCGCTCACGCCGGACCGCCGCTTCATCTCGGTGCGCTTCGGCAATGTCCTGGGCTCGCGCGGGTCGGCCCTGCTGACCTTTGCCTCCCAACTCGAGCGCGGCCTGCCGATGACGATCACGGACCCCCAGATGGAGCGCTTCTTCATGAGCGTGGACGAGGCCTGCCAGTTGGTGCTTCAGGCGGGCGTACTCGGCCACTCGGGTGAGGTGCTCATCCTCGATATGGGCCAGTCGCACAATATCGAGGACATTGCCCGCCGTTTCTCCACACTGCTGGGCTATCGCGACGCCCGGGTCACGTACACCCATGCCCGTGCGGGCGAGAAGCTCGCCGAGCAGCTGTTCGGCGAGGGCGAGGAGGACCTGCGCCCCAACCACCCGCTCATCGCGCAGACCCCGGTCCCGCCCCTTCCTATGGAGGCGCTCGATGCGGTTGCCGAGCTGCGCGAGCGCACCGAGTGGGGCCAGCACGGTGCCCTGGTACGAAGATGGATGGAAGCGGAGAGCGGCGCATGACGCTGGCTCTCCTCGTTGGCTTTGTCGCGGCCGCAGTGGTGACGGCGCTGATGACGACGGCGCTGCTCCCGGTGCTGCGGCGCGCCCAGATCGTCGATATCCCGGTGGGCCGTTCGCTGCATGTGGTGCCCACGCCCCGCGGGGGTGGGCTGGCCGTTGTACTCGGCTCGGTGCTGGCGGTCGGCATCACGCTGGCGGTGGTGTGGAACCGGGTGGGGCGCTTTGATCTCCTGGCCCGGTTCCATGTGGTCATGCCGGGCCTCGCCACGGTCTTGGCCTTCGCGGTCGTGGGCCTGGTGGAGGACTTATTCTCCCTGACCGCAACCTCGCGGCTGTGCCTGCAGACGGGGCTGGGCCTGTTCATGGGAATCACGGTGACCCTCATGACGGGGGCGAACCCGTGGGCGGCGGTGCCGGTGGCTGTGTGTACGGCGGGGCTGGTCAACGTCACGAATTTCATGGATGGGGCCAACGGCCTGGCCTCGATGCATGCGGTGGTGGCCGCCCTGTGGTTCGTAGCGGTCTCCCTCACGCACCCGGTGCCGGGGCTGCCTCTGGTCATGATGACGGTGGCCGGCGCAGCCGCCGGTTTCCTCCCCTTCAACGCTCCCCGCGCACGCGTGTTCCTGGGGGACACGGGCTCGTACGCGCTGGGCGGGGCGTGGTCCTTCGCGGCCACGATCTGCCTGGCCTCGGATGTGCCCACGAGCGCCGCGGTAGCGCCGCTGCTGGTGCTGGTGGCCGACGCGGGCTACACGCTGTGGATGCGGATCTACACCGGGCAGCGCTGGTACGAGCCGCACAAGCTGCATGTCTACCAGCGGCTCGTCGCCTTCGGCTGGCCGCACTGGGCTGTGGCCCTGCTCGTGGCGGGCACGGCGGCCGTATGCTCGGCGCTGGCCTGGGCGGGCCTGGTGCTGGGCAGGCAGCTGCTCGCCTGGGTGTTCATCGTTGTGGTGCTCATCGCCTATCTGCGGCTGCCGGTGGCGCTGGGGGCCGGCAACCCGTTCCATTCGCTCCGGCCGGTGCGGTGATGGCGATGCGGATTCTGCTGCTCACCCACTACTGGTCCCCGGAGGTCGGCGCCCCGCAGAAGCGCTGGCAGTGGCTGGCGCGCGACCTGGTGGAGCGCGGGCATGAGCTCGCCGTGCTGGCTCCGGCCCCGCATTACCCGGCCGGCCGTCTGCTCGATGCTGATCCGCGTTACGCTCCGGGCGCGGTGGCGCGGGATGCCTCCGGCGCCATGATTCACCGCACCGCGTTCCGTCCCTACGACGCCGGCCTGGGCGGTCGGGGCGCGGACCAGGCCGTCGCAGCGGGCAGTGCTCTGCGACTCGGGATGCAGCGTTTTCGTGGCAGGTGGCGCCCCGACGTCGTGGTCGGCTCGGTGCCGGGCCTGCCCACCCTGCCGGCTGCATTGGCGTTGGGGCGGGCGCTGGACCGCCCGGTCGTGGCCGAGCTGCGCGACGCCTGGCCGGACATCCTCGGCTCCGCCGCCAGCTGGGTTGGCGCCCCCGCGCCCCGGAGCATGCGTCGTCGGGTCATCCATGCGGCTCGCCGCGCCGTTCCGCCGGTGGTGACTGGGCTGGAGCGCGAGGCCGACGCCGTGGTCACGACCACGGATTCCTTCGCCACGGTGCTGCGGGAGCGCGGTATGCGACGCGTGGTCACGGTGCGCAATACCGCCCGCGCGGACGGCTGGGAACTACCGCCGGTGCCCGCGGCGCGTGCGGATGGGGCCTTGCACGTGCTGTATCTGGGCACGGTGGGCCGGGCGCAGGGAATGGTCAGCGCGGTGCGCGCCGCCGCAGCCGCCACCGCCAGCGGTACTCCGATGGTGCTGCGGATTGTGGGGGATGGCGCGCAGATTGAGGCCGTGCGGGCGGAGGCGGCCCGGCTGGGTGCCCCGGTGGAGGTGCTGTCCCCGGTGCCGATGGAGCAGGTGGCCGCGCATTACGCGTGGGCGGATACGGTGCTGGTGTCCTTGCAGGACTGGCCGGCCATGTCTGTGACGGTCCCCTCCAAGCTGTACGAGATCCTGGCCACCGGTCGGCACGCCTCCGGCGCCGTGACGGGCGAGGCCGCCGCGATCCTGCGCGAGGCGGGGGCGGGCGACGTCGTCGCCCCGCAGCACCCGCAGGCACTGGCCGCCCTGTGGGGTGAGCTGGCTCGGGACCGGCGGCGTCTGGCCCCCACCGGCGGCGGACGCTGGCTGAAGGAGCACGTACGCGAGGAGGACCTGGTGTCCCGGTACGAGTCGCTGTTGGCGGAGGTGGCCGGTGCCTGATCTGCAACGACTGCGCAATTGGTCCCTGCTGGCGGACACCGCTCTGCGGCATCTGGGAGAGGATCCCCTGCTGCTGGCGGTGCAGTCGGCGCGGCGCCTGCCGCGCGGGCCACGCGAGCACTTGTCCCGGGCGGTGTGCGCCGGGGCGGCGGCGGGCTCGGTGCGGCTGGCCCTGGGTGAGTTCATCGCCGACCGTCGTTCCCAGGCCCGGCGGGAGCTGGCAGCCGCAAGGCCGCGCACCGGAGTGGGCCGTCGTCTGGCGGCAGAACTGGCAATCCAGCTCGGTGATACCTCCCGCGCCACCGCGGCACAGGCTCCGCCACCGGTGTCCGCCCGGGAGCTGTGGTCCCGCGGGCGACTGTCGGAGGCGGTGGCGGTGCTCGACGGCGTTCCCGGGGCACGCGCTCAGCAGGCACGGCTGCGCTCGGAGCTGGCGCTCATGAGCCCGGGCTTTGCGCTTCCACCCGTCACACCGTCGGCCGCCTGGACGGGGCCGGTGGCAAATAGGAGCACCCGCGTGCTGCACGTGTTGACGAACTCCTTCCCGCATACCCAGTCCGGTTATGCCGTGCGCTCCCACGCGGTGCTGAACGCCCAGCGCCAGGCCGGGATTGAGGTGCGCGCGGTGACGCGCATCGGTTACCCGGTGACGGTGGGGCTGGTCGGCGCGACCGGTGAGGACGTGGTGGATGGCATCACGTACCGGCGGCTGTTGCCATCCCGGCTCGCGCCGACACCGGCGGCGCGGCTGGTGCACATGACCCGTCTGCTGGCGCAGGAGGTGGAGGCATTCCGCCCGCACGTGCTGCACACGACCACGAACTTCCAGAATGCGCTGGTCACCCGGGCGGTGGCGGAGTCCTATGGGCTGCCGTGGGTGTATGAGATGCGCGGCGTGCTGGAGCAGACCTGGGTGGCGTCGCGTCCCGCCGACCAGCAGGAGGAGGCGCTGGCTTCCGAGCGGTTCCGTCTGCTGCGCGGCAAGGAGACGGAGATGGCGCGGGCAGCCGATGCGGTGGCGGTCCTGTCACAGGTGCAGCGGGCCGACCTCATCGCCCGTGGTGTGCCGGAGCGGAGGATCACGGTGGTGCCGAATGCCGTTGACGACGAGGTTTTCGCGGTGCCGCGTGTGGCCGCGTCGGAGGCGCGCAGTCGTCTGGGATTGCCGCGGGCGGGCTTCTGGGTGGGCAGCGTCTCCTCGCTGGTGGACTATGAAGGCTTCGACCTGCTGGAGGAGGCCGTGGCCCGCGCCCGCGCTGACGGCGTGGACGTGCGCTGCCTGCTCGTGGGTGACGGCGTGAGCCGTGCGGGTTTGGAGGCGCGGGCCGCCGAGCTCAGCCTCGGGCCCGAGGTGTGCGTGCTGCCGGGCCGGGTGCCCCCGCAGGAGGCGGTGGCCTGGTACCAGGCGCTGGATCTGTTCTGCGTGCCGCGACGGGACACGCCGGTGTGCCGCTCGGTAACGCCGATGAAGCCCTTCACCGCCATGGCACTGGGCCGCCCGGTGCTCGTCTCTGATCTACCGGCGCTGAGGGAAGTGACGGCGCGCGGCAACGGGACCGTCTTCCCGGCGGAGGATGCTGCGGCGTTGGCCGCACTCCTGATCGCCGCGGCCCGCCGCCCAGCGGTAGCAACACCCCTCGGGCACAATGAGCTGTCAACGGGTACTCCCACCAATCTGCCGACCTGGAGTCGCAATGGCCACACCTACGCTGCCCTATATGAGGAGCTGAGATGAGCACCGAGTCCTTCCCCATGACGTGGCTCGACCGCGCCTACGACGCGTACGTGCGGAGTTCTCATGTGGTCTCGGCGCAGCAGCTCAGCACCCTCTCCCCCGTGGGGCAGCGGCCGACGCTCGGGAAATACATTGGCCAGCTCCGGCAACGACGGCACTTCATCTGGGCCGATGCTCGGGCGAAGGCATTGGGAAGCCAGCGCGGCACGCTGCTCGGCAACGCCTGGCTCATCGTCAAGCCCATGCTGGATGCGCTCGTATTCTTCATTATCTTCGGCTTGCTATTGCAGACCTCCCGCGGGATTGAGAACTTCATCGGCTACCTCATCATTGGCGTGACCCTCTTCCCGCCCCTGCAGCGTGCAATCACCGGGGGCGGCCAGGTCATTAAGAACGGCCGGAACATGATCCGGGGTTTCTCCTTCCCCCGGGCGGTACTGCCGATCTCCTATACCCTTCGCTCGGCCATCGATACGCTGCCGCCCTTGGCCGCGGTGCTGCTGCTGGTCATGATCCTGCCACCGCACGCGTGGCCCACATGGCACTGGCTACTCGTCGCGCCGATCTTCCTGCTACAGATGATGTTCAGCCTAGGCCTGACCTTCTTCGCGGCTCGTATCACCACGCTATTCCCGGACATGCGCAATATCTGGCCGTTCCTCACCCAGTTCTGGTTCTACGGCTCCGGCGTGTTCTTCTCCTACGAACGCTTCATCAACCATCCGGCCATGCTCGCGTTTATGGACGTCAACCCCGGCTACCTCATTCTCACGATGTACCGCAACTGCATCCTGTACAGCACCATGCCGGATGTGCGTTCATGGGTGATGCTGCTGGCCTGGTCGCTAGGAACCGCAGCGCTGGGGTTCGTGTTCTTCTGGGCCAAGGAGGTGTCCTATGGAGTTGAGCGCTGAGATGGATGACGACTCGGTCATGACCGACCCGACGGTGGTCGTGCGCAGCGTCCACGTGCGCTACCGCTCCCCCTCGAGTGACGCCGCCGCCATGCGCTCCGTCTCTCCCGCGAAGCGCGCGTTTCTGCGAGCGACCGGCCAGCAGCCGAAGGTGACTGTGGACGCTCTCAAGGGCGTGTCCCTGGTAGCGCGGGCCGGAGAGTCCATCGGCATCCTGGGACGCAACGGCTCAGGCAAATCCACGCTACTGCGGATCATCGCCGGCCTGGAGACACCGCTCTCGGGAGATGTCTTGGCGCGTTCTACCCCGGTGCTGCTGGGTGTCAATGCGGCCTTGGTTCCGGACCTGCCCGGCGAGCGCAACGTCATCCTGGGTTGTCTGGCCATGGGCCTGTCGAAGGCGCAAGCGCGGAAACTGCTGCCGGAGGTGGTGGAGCTTGCCGGCATTGGCAAGGCCATCTACCGCCCCATGAAGACCTACTCCTCGGGTATGGCCTCGCGGTTGCGCTTCGCCATTGCGGCCGCCGCGAACCCGGACATCCTGCTCATTGACGAAGCCCTGAGCACGGGCGACGCGGCTTTTAAGGAGCGCAGCGAACGGAAGATGGCGGAGCTGCGTCAGGCCGCCGGCACCGTCTTCATCGTCAGTCACGCCGCCCAGACTATTGAGGAAATGTGTTCCCGGGCGATCTGGCTCATGGAGGGCGAGGTCATCGGCGACGGTCCCGGCCCCGAGATCGCCCACGACTACCGCTGGTGGTCATGGAACATCACTAAGAACGAGCTGGCCAAGGCCGACGAGATCCTGGCCCGCTGCCGCCAGAAATGGGCCCCCCGAGAGCCCGTCATCGCTGATCCTAATCTCTACAAGCGGTCACCACGACACGCATCATAGACAGCGCCACACAGCGCGCCGACGAGATTTACGTAGACCTCATTCCTCCAGCCAACGCGAGAAAAAGACAGACGCATCACCCATGTCGACCGTGAATCCGGATTCGAACGCCGCCATCGACCATCCGCCTTTAGGATGCTCGATCTCAGACTCACACCAATAATACGCCACTTTCCCCGGATTCAGCTTCCGAATCAAGAACTCAGTCCACGTACCATATGACTCCGAGTTAATCACAAGCAAATCCTGCGCACGACCCGACGAAAACACAACATTCAACAAACCCGAACCACCGAAGCCGGCAATCTTCTTGGCATTTCTAAACATAGACACTTGCGCAGATATCGGCATCGTCTCCGGATAAACAACCGTAAATCCATGATCCGCAAACCAGCCTTCTACCTCATCCTGGTTGCGACATGGGCGTACCAAACCCGCAGTGCGCGAAATGAACACCTTTTCACAACGCACACTGCCGTCACTCAAACGATCGGCCGCATGCTCCCAGACCGGAAGCGCCGCCGAATGAACATACTGCGAAAGTGAGAGCGCAGGAGTCGCCGTTACCATCCTGACAAATCGAGTTGGCCGATCTATGACGATAATCCGATCTGGACTAATACCACAACCAGCCAACAGTCGGTATCCCCAATCGGGATAGCTCTGTCTACCGCCAGCTGAAACTGCGAACTGCAAGTCATTGAACCGGGACGACACCTCCGGCAAGCACCAAAGCCTCGACATGACCTCGGTGGGAAGATGCCCGTACGTACCAGCATGCTCAGAATCAAGCATAAACGTCGGACGAGTCACAACGTCGAGAGCTGACGGGTCTTCGGGCATATTACCCGGCCGGCTCGCGGTCAGAGGATCCAAACTCCGCACCCATTTCGACCTCGGATTCTCGCCAATCGTTCTACGAAACGAATCCGGAAGAATCCATTTTCCGTGCACGAGCAACTGCCCCGGTGACGCGACTACGTCACGCCACATCCTCGCCTCCAGCGCAATAGGACGAAACTTCTCCGGACGAACGCCCAGGAACGGAACATTCTCCTCAAAGGTACCAGCGGTCACGAAGCCCTCACCGGGTACACCGGCCAGTGGATCGTAGAAATCTGTATCGGCGAAAATTCCAGCGGCCTCACGTTCCTTAACCTTGCGCAGCACAGGAGGAACGCGAGCGGGCGCACGATCAAGCGCAGCATCCAAGCGTTCTGTGGATGTCAACTCGGCGTCGTCGGCGCCGCGCGTGAGATTCCAATAACGCTCGTCAATATCAATCGTCGTAGACACTAACTTATAGAAGGGCTCTTCGAGGCCGAGATGCGGCCGTTCCCACGCGACATCTCGCCGTACTACTCGCGCTGGCGCGCCAACCGCTACACAGTTGTTTGGCACCGCACCAGTCACAATAGCGCGCATGCCCACAACAGAACCGCTGCCGACCTCCGCACCGCCAAGCGCGACGGCACCCCAAGCGAACCAAACATGAGCGCCAATCACGATATCTTGGCTCTGATTGACTCGAACGCCAGTCTTTACGTCGAAAATCGGATGCCCATCATCCGCCCGAATCTGATTCTCCGAAGCAAACATGACGTCATCGCCGATCGATACCTTCGATCCCTCTACCGCCGATATCACCACTCCAGCGGTCGATGAGACACCTGAACCTACGACCACCGTCGAGTCCTGACCGATACGAACAGACGCAGAGAAGCTACGTTTCAATGGGTTCGAGCCGATGCTGAATACTCCGTTATCACCATTAAAGTCGATAGCAAGAGCGCCCACGTGGTACGCCTTGTCCACCCGTACCACACAGTTCGATCCTCTGAACCGAATACGGACTTTGTTGTCCACAGGTCCATCGAACTCAATCCGATTCCCGCGATTGTCTTCGTACGGCCCCAATGCTACTTCATCAACATTCATCGCTTTACGCCACCTTGAGAACTTCCAACATACGTCCTTCGCCTTATTGAAACAGGACGTGCGCGACCTATCCGTTCTTAAGCAATCCACTAATCGCATCGAAAATACGTTCGCAATTACGATCATCCCAGTAAACGAACGTATCCACGATGCGATGCCGATACAGTTCCGGAGTCGTAAACGAACTGGAGGCAAGTCCGATGACCCAGTCCTCCACCGCTGGCGCGTCATACAAACACGGGCCCAGACCCATCGTCTCGTAGTCAAAGTATCCGGGGCGCCACGAGTGGCCGCCCGCCAACAATTCTGGCTCATCGAATCGGAAATACGCAACCGGAATACCCAGATACGCAGCATCGAATATCAACGAGGAATAATCTGTCAACAGTGCAGACGCATTACGAAGTTCCCTCTGGAAACTCATGTCAACCGTTGGCACAATCTCAACCACCGGATCTAAATCAAGAGTCTGCAATAGCGCCGTGAGATTCGGATGCAGCAAAAACCGCAAACGTATGTGATTATCAGCGGCATATCGAACCAGCCGTTCGGAGCGCATAAGAGTCATCCACGCACTACCGAAAGACGAGTCGAACACCTGCTGTGTCTTCTCACTATCAGTAGCGTCGTCCTCAAGAGTATCCTTCAGGTACTGTCTCCAAGTGGGCATCACCAGCACCGTACGCTGATTGCCCAACTGACTCGGTCGTGTTGCCCCGTTCTGAGCGCGATGATGCTCCAACGCATCGTACCGCGCGAATCCTGTCAGTGCGACTTCGTCTGTTGTCAGCTTGTATGGGGAATCCTTCTTCGTGAATGCGTCATACTCCGCCTGAGTCGCAGCTGTCAGCAAGTCGATCTGCTTACCGTTTAGCCACCGCGAGATATCTTTGTCTGAAATTCCGTGTTGTAAAAACACGTACTTGTACTTAGGTGCTCCGAACACTGACCTCGGTGCGGGGTACATACAGCCCTCAACCGCATCAGACGAAACCACCACCGACGACAACGATGTAATAGCCCACGCTTCCGGCGAGCCGTATTCCACAAGAGGGAAGCCCTCGTTCTCCAATCGCTGCCAGTCGCGCGAATCGCGCGTTAGCAAATATACCGCACGAATCTCCTTGCGTTCATTGAGCATGAAGCGCATAAGATGTTCGGCGTTGTCATCAGCCCTATCAATGTGGTCAAGCAGTACCCAGCAACCAGACCACTTCGTCTGAAAGCTAGCATCCGCGAGCAGCCGACGCGCTTCGGACTCCGGGCTGTTACCCGTCGGGGGCTTCCCGCCTCCATTCCACGGCAAACTATGCCGGACCACCGCTGAAGCTCTGTCGGCAACGACCTCGTGCCGGCTTACGCCGCTGATAAGCGCCCGAACATATAGTCTTTCTCGGCGCTTAGCGCTTGGGGTCGCCGCATCACGATGTACCGCATCAGTCAAGGACGCCAAGGCTTCATCCATCACCTGCTTCGGCCATCCAGGCCGAACCACACGCGAACTTCTCACGGGAACCCCGTCAGCGAATACCGCTATATCTCCACCGCTCATCCGGACAGTAGTCTCCAGCATAAACGCCTCACCAAAGAACCTATATAAATGGCGCCCTACGATGTTCTCTTCTGGGACGTCTTTAGCATTGACCAACATGCGCAGATCAGACACTTGCGGGCCAGTGAGAACCGAAAAGTCTGTATTCGACTCGCTGTTCTTCCAAATTATCAAACGTGCATTCGCTTTGACTGAGCCCGACCAAAGTAGCAGAGCCTGCCGCATCGACCACGCCATCGGGTTCAAGTGGAAGTTCTCGATATGTTGCGGCGGTATCATTCCGAGAATTTTCCTCAGCAGACCAAGGAACTCGTCGCGCAGCGCACCACTGATCCACGACGCAACCGATTTCATGGAGTCATCTTGCTTAAAATACCAGGCGAGATCATAAAGCACCATATTAGATGCCCACGCCGGAATCACACCAAGACTATTCCGCACATCATTTAGCATCGCCAAGTACCCATATTGCAGAACATTGGTGTACCGTTCCGGAACCGAGAACGCGCGCTGAACGGCTGAATCGTTGGTACTGCGCTTACGATAGAAGTAGTGCGCGGTCGAAGCCAAACCAACTACAGGTTCGTCAAACCTCGCGAGATACTTGCCAATAAGACCCCCATCTTCGAACGTCGGCACACATCGAATATCATAGAATAGGTTATTGCTCATCAGGACGTCTCTTCGCATGAAGACCGTCGCTCCGAGCTGGATGCATTCTGGATGTTTACCGAGTCGGACAAACCGATTACCGTACCGGAATTTCTTCCCCAACGGATGTGTATCCGAAAATCGCCCGGTTCCGTCTTCGGTGATAAGCACCCTCGTGCTAACGAGCGCAAGTTCCGCATCTCTCGCAGCGTCGATCATCCTGAGCACCTCGGCGAAGTAAGTCTCCGAGATAACATCGTCAGGATCAACCGACGTGACCCATTCTCCCCGTGCAGCCCGCAAACCAATGTTGCGAGCGTGTGCCGGGCCACCGTTACTCGACGCTTCGATCACCACGGTATCGCCGCGGCGACGAGCCCAATACTCGATTATTTCGAGCGAGTTGTCCGGCGATCTGTCAGAGACGAAGATATACTCAACATCCCCCTGCGATAAGTATTTCTGCGCGGCGAAACTCCTGAGAGTTCCCGAGACGTACTGTTCCACATCATAAACTGCGACGATCACTGAGATTCGCGGATGTGACGTTTCTTCGCGCGTTTCACAGACAAGTTCACTGATCTCGCGGAGATCAACGGTGGCTGCGCTTTCTTTCATGAAGCAAACTCCTCCGCTTCGATCGTCGTCAGCATCCTATTTCGATTGTCAATGTGCTCCGCCACCCACGCGGGCGTGTCACTCTTGGCGAAGAGAGAGGCGACGTATGTGAAGATTCTCTTCGCATACTTGTACTTGCCTCGGACGAATAGCCTCTCCGCTTGGATAAGGCGCAGCCACTTTGCCAACGTCCTGTACGCGTCGGAGCGTTTTAACAGCCTGTCTGCACATTCACCTAACTGTTCGAGCACCTTCTGGCTTGTCGCTGCATGTTCACGATTTATCAGATCGACGGCCTCTTTCAGGACCGCCATAGACGTACTACCTTCGTCAGACCAGATGGATATCGGAACGTTCACGTCGCCGCTCACGATTCCTTTCGGCTCGAGAACTAGACGCCGCCTATCGTTGGCTCGACTTCTCCCACTCGGAGTTAGCCCCCGCTCGCCGTCCGCGGTCCCGTCGGAGTCCTCTGCAGCACATGCAGCTGACGGTAGATACTCTAAGACTGCCTGCATCAGTTCCGATAACCAGAAAGCGCTTTTAGCGTCTGATCCAGTCACTTTATCTGCATATTTCATCGCCGTTGGTACGTCACCAGCATCAAGGCTTAGCAAGGCGTACAGCAGCTCGGCCTGCCCAACTTCCACAGCCAACGCACGCGCTACATTGAATTCGCCGCGAGAATATTCGGTTATCGAATGCAAATAGCGCAACCGTACCCACAGGGACTCATCGACATCTGCGCTTACCACCGCGCGCTCAGTTTCAAGGAGCTGATTCCGGCGGGTGGCTGGAACCGATAGCGCATCTTGCGTTGTTGAAGCCGCGTATAGCACCCGAAGCGGGTCAGCATCCGTATCGTCAGTCCTTGAGAGCACATCCTCAAGGCATTGCTTCGAATGGCTCGCACTCGGGCAAATCAAGATCAGCTCTTCACCTACTGGGTATCGGTTTAACGCCGAGAGCAAATCACTAACCAGTTCGTTGACTGAATGAGGCGTTCGCTCCAGACCTTTAAAGGAAATCACTTCAGGAGTGCGAGCTACTAATTCATAGCAGAACTCCGTAACAATTGGCAGAAACGCCAGTGACGCTACGCCACGAACCGCAATTTCGCGGATCGTCCGTTCGACAACCTTACATTCTCCTTGCAGCAATTTTAATGCTGCTTCACGTTCACGGTCATCTTGCGTCAGCAGCGCGGCCGTCACCGCAAGCAACCAATCGCCCGCGAGCATTGCTGCGACACACGTTGCCATCGCATCGGGAACGGGAGATGCTGACGCTGAGCCACTAAGTGCATTGATCGTCCAGCCCTTGGCGCTCAGGTCTACCAGCGGATTAACAAGTGCATTTCGGCGCACAGTCGCAGATAACTCGGACAGCGACGCTCCCTGAGTCAGCGCGGCACGAGTCTGTTCGAGTAGTTCTTGTGCGTAGCGTTCTGCTCGCCCCTTGCTTCCGATCATGCGCACTGAATCATTCCTAACACCTCGCCGAGATTACGATTCAATCGGCGTCTGCACAGGGTGGTTGTGCTCCTAGCTTCGCTACGCCGCCCCCGTGCTCTTTCTACACGCGTCATGGCACGTCGGATCCCCGCTCCGGACCAAGTCGGTTCTGCTAAGTTGCTCATCCATCCTCGCAACGGTCGTCAGTGCTACGCACACATGGGTGAACACGCGCGCTTCGCTTGCGCGGGCAGCGCAAACAGCTAGATACTAGCTGGCAATCGGCTGAGACAGCGCGGTGAGCCGGTACATCGCAGATCACGAAATAGCGCCGGCACACTTGTCACGATGTTCATAGCCGCGTGACTACCTGCATGTGATTGCACGCTGCCTCGTCCGCTACGGTCTGCCCGACCGTCGGTGTCGGGGAAGCCGATCCGCTCCCCCGCAGCGTCGGTCAGCCCCAGGTTCCGGGCACACCCCTGCCCACCATTGTCGACCTCAATGATCCGCGTGCCCAGATCCGCGCAGGCGGCGATGGGCGCGCGCCATCAGATCATCTCCTTCAGCAGCCGGGACACAATCCGCTCACAGGCACCCGCATCCGGGATGACCAGCTCCGGCGGCGCATTCAGCCGCCCGTCGCGTGCATCCACCACCGCCGCAAGCGCCTGCGCCTCATCAGCGGCGGAGGCGGCTCCAGCCGCTACATGCATGCTCCGGTAGGCGTCGGCGTCGGCAGTTCCCGCGGGGCTCCACACGACGGCGACTGTCCCCAGCAGCATGGCGTCGTCCAGGAGCGAAGACCGGTCCGAAAGCACGGCCCAGGCCCGGGAAAGCTGCTCGGGCACACCCGTGCCCGTCGTCGTGGGAACGGCGAGGGCAGCGAACCACTGCGGGGCCAGCAGGGCGAGCTTGGGGTGAGCGAAGAGAACCACGTCGATTCCCCGCCCTGTCAGTGCTGTAGCCAGGTGGAGCCACGGCGCGTAGAGCTCGTCAAGCAGCTCCGTGCGTGTGGGGTCCCGCTCCAGCGTCCGGGAGACCAGGGGGTTCCAGGTCGGTGCCAGTACCACCCGGTCCCGCGGCCGCCCGAGCAGGGAGTACATGGCATCATGCCGTGGGAAGCCGGTGAGCCACACCTCGCGGTCGGTGAGCAGGTAGGGACTGTGGTCGGCGGTGATGGCCCGATACTCGGCGCGGTGCGCGGTCAGCAGCACGTCGATGCGACGGGTGTTGAACCATCGCCACATATGTCGCATGGTCACGCCGTGCTGTAAGAACACCACGCGCTGGTCCGCCCGCACACCGCCCCCTGCCAGGCGGGGAGCGATGCTCGGGTCGCCGATGTCGGCCAGTAGCAGGGCGTCGGCCTGCTCCCAGGCGGCCTCGAAGTGCTGTGTCCCCGGCGAGACCAGGTCGAAGCCATCGGCGCGCAAACGCTCCCAATCGGCGGACCTGCGGTCGATGGCGAACACGTGCCGGACCTGGGGGGCGTGTTCGCGGGCGTAGCGGTACAGGGGCTCGGCGTTGTCCCCGGCGGAGTCGTGGCGGTCCATGTACAACCAGGTGCGCGCCGGCGCATTCGCCGTCACCGCGTCAGCCGCCCGGGTGCCTGCGGCGCGTTGTTCCCGAAGCGGAAGATTCCCGGGAGCCGGACTGCGGCGACGCAGCAGCCGGGCCGCACGGCGGCGAGCCAGCCGGGCTCTTCGGGCAAGTCCGCGCCGCAGCCTGACGATCCTACTGGGGCGGGGCGCTGGTGGCCGACGCATGCCCCGATAGGGTGTGGGCTTAACCTCGCGGCCGTCAATGACCGCAGTGAGTGTCCCCTTCGGCAGCCACACGAGCCGCTCGTGCACAAGCACACGGTCGAAGTAGCTGTGGTCGACAATCTTCGTACTCGTCGGCACGGTGGGTACACCGTCCACACGCCACTGCTCGCGGGGCAGAGCGCCGGTGAAGAAGTAAGACACCTGGCGGTCCTGGCGAAAGCTGCGCGAAGAGGGCAGCACAGGGTCGGGCAGGCGACCGCCGGTGGCGGCCAGCAGCGCCGCCAAGCGGTTGAGGGCAAGCGGCGTCGCACAGTACGCCTCAACCGCCGCCGCGGGCACGCGCTCCAACGCCTGGGTGAGCAGCTCGGCAACTCGGGCGCGCTCCTGGGAGTTCATGGCGTGCGCGGCGAAGCGCAGGCCGCGGTCGGCGTCGGTGACCTCGATGAGGCGGGTCAGCACTAACTGGTACACCCAGGCGGGAGGCTCCCCGGCCTCTTGGGCGGCCGTGTACCAGGCGGGCAGGTCCCGTGTCAGCGCCTGCTCGTACTCGGGCAGGGTCGCGAACGGCGGCGGATCCTCCGGGCGGGGTCGCTCAATGATGCCGGGGCCCGCGTGCAGGCGCAGACGGTGCCCGGTGGCGGCCAGCAAGCGGATGAGCAGGGAGGCGCCGTCGGCATCCGCCTCGTCCCAGGCGGGCAGTCCGCCCTCGGGCACGGTGATAACCGCCCCCGACAGGCGCTGGGTGAACAGGTGGGGCTCGGCCAGCAGGCTGGTGTCGCGGCCGCCGTGGGCAAAACGGGCCCGAAGCGGGTGCGTGTCCGAAACGCGCCCGTCAACGATCCGCTTAAGCGGCACCATGACCACCGCGGCCCTCCCGCCCGCCGGCAGC
>NZ_JAWDJJ010000029.1:0-6267 GCF_032465695.1 Actinomyces sp. MRS3W | reverse complement strand
CTTCATAACCCCGCCCGTCACACAGTCAAGGACCCGCGATGAGCACATCCGCCGACAGCATCGTCCCCGGACCGGACACCCCGGTCGAAAACGCCCCGGGGCTGTTCACCCTCGGGTCCTATCTGCGTCGCGGCGAGGTCTCCGACGACGCCCGCCGCCTGTTCCTCGAGGGCGGTCGCGACGCCGACACCTTCTACCGCCACCGGTGGAGCCACGACAAGATGGTCCACTCCACGCACGGGGTCAACTGCACCGGCTCCTGCGCCTGGGAGGTGTATGTCACCGACGGCGTCATCACGTGGGAGAAGCAGATCACCGACTACCCCACCACCGGGCCGGACATGCCCGAGTACGAGCCGCGCGGCTGCCCGCGTGGCGCCGCCTTCTCCTGGTACACCTACTCCCCCACGCGCATCCGCTACCCGTACGTGCGCAGCGTGCTGCTGGACGCCTTCCGCGACGCCCGCAAGCGCCACGACGACGACGCCGTCGCCGCCTGGGCCGAGATCACCGCCGACCCGGTCATCTCCCGCGCCTACAAATCCGCCCGCGGACGCGGCGGCATGGTGCGCGTGGGCTGGGATGAGGCGATGGAGCTCATCGCCGCCGCCTATGTGCACACCATCCGCACCTGGGGCCCGGACCGCTGCGCCGGCTTCTCCGTCATCCCGGCCATGTCGATGCTCTCCTACGGGGCCGGGGCCCGCTTCCACGAGCTCATCGGCGGCACCATGCTGTCCTTCTACGACTGGTACGCCGACCTTCCCCCGGCGTCCCCGCAGGTGTTCGGCGACCAGACCGACGTGCCGGAGGCGGGCGACTGGTACAACGCCCAGTACCTCATCATGTGGGGCTCGAACCTGCCGCTGACCCGCACCCCCGACGCCCACTTCATGACCGAGGCCCGTTACCACGGCCAGAAGGTGGTGGCGGTCTCCCCCGACTACGCCGACAACACCAAGTTCGCCGACCAGTGGCTGCGGGTTGCCCCCGGAACCGACGGGGCGCTGGGCATGGCCATGGGTCACGTGATTCTCAAGGAGTTCCACGTCGAGCGGCGCGAGTCCTTCTTCCTGGACTACATGCGCCGCTACACCGACGCCCCGTTCCTGGTGGAACTGGTCGCCTCCCCCGACGGCTCGGGCCTGGTGCCGGGCAAGTTCGTCACTGCCGACGGCGTGGACGGGGTAGCCGACGCCCTGCCGCGAGGCGAGTTCCGGCCACTGGTGTGGGACCGCGAGCGCGGCCCCGCCGACCCCGGCGGCACCCTGGCGGACCGCTTCACCCCCGAGGGCGAGGGCAAGTGGAACCTGCGTCTGGACGGCGTCGACCCGGTCATGTCGATGGCCGACCTGGCGGCCGGCGCCGCCGGTGAGCCGGCCGGCGCCGCGTCCGGCCGGGTCGTCGAACCGACAGAGGTTCTCCTGCCCCGTTTCGATCTGCCCGGCTCCACCACGCCCACCGGCAGCGTGGGCGGCGGCGTGGTGCGCCGGGGCGTGCCCGCCACGCGGCTGGCCGACGGGCGCCTGGTCACCACCGTCTACGACCTGCTGCTGGCCAACTACGCGGTGCAGCGCCCCGGCCTGCCCGGGCAGTGGCCCGCCGACTACCACGACGCCACCGTCCCCGGCACCCCCGCATGGGCCGCCGAGCTGACCGGCGTTCCCGGCCCGGCCACCATCCGGGTGGCGCGCGAGTTCGCCGTCAACTCCCTTGAATCCGGAGGCCGTTCCCAGATCGTCATGGGGGCCGGCATCAACCACTACTACCACGCCGATGAGATCTACCGGACGATCCTGGCGCTGACCTCCATGTGCGCCACCCAGGGTGTCAATGGCGGCGGCTGGGCGCACTACGTGGGTCAGGAGAAGGTCCGCCCGATCGCCGGCTGGTCGCAGTTCGCCTTCGCCCTGGACTGGCACCGGCCGGCCCGCCAGATGATCTCCACCGGCTTCTGGTATCTGACCACCGACCAGTGGCGCTACGACGACACCCCCGCCGACCGCCTGGGCTCCCCGCTGGGCGCCGGGACGCTCGCGGGCAAGACCGCCTCCGACACGCTGGTGGAGGCGATGCGGCGCGGCTGGACGCCGTCCTACCCGACTTTCAACCGCAACCCGCTGCTGCTGGGGCAGCAGGCCGCCGAGGCGGGCATGAAACCGGCCGAGTACGTTGCCGATCAGCTGGCCAAGGGCGAGCTGCGCTTCGCCTGCGAGGATCCGGACGCCGAGGAGAACTTCCCCCGCATCCTGGCCTCCTGGCGCACCAACCTGCTGGGCTCCTCCGCCAAGGGCACCGAGTTCTTCCTGCGGCATATGGTCGGCTCCGGCGGCGACGTCAATGCCACCGAGACCCCCGCCGACCGCCGTCCGGTGTCCATGACCTGGCGTGAGGAGGCGCCCCAGGGCAAGCTGGACCTCATGTGGACGGCGGACTTCCGCAACACCTCCACCACATTGCACTCCGACGTCGTGCTGCCGGCGGCCACCTGGTACGAGAAGTACGACCTGTCCACTACGGACATGCACCCCTTCATCCATTCCTTCAACATGGCGATCGATCCGCCATGGGAGGCGCGCAGCGATTTCGACATCTACCGTCAGCTCGCCGAGCTGGTCAGCCAGTGGGCGCCCAAGTACCTGGGCACCCAGACCGACGTCGTCGCCGCGCCGCTGACCCACGACACCCCCGACGCCATGACCATGCCGCACGGGGACCTTTCGGCCCTGCCCGACGGGTGGGTGCCGGGGGTGACCATGCCCAAGCTCGTGCCCATTGAGCGCGACTACACCCAGATCCGCAACAAGTTCGACGCCGTCGGACCCCTGGTGGAGAAGCCGGGTATCCCCATCAAGGGGATCATGCTGCACCCCGAACGGGAGATGGAGCAGCTGCGTCGCGCCCACGGCACCGGTGTTGGCGCCGCCGCCGGCCGACCGCTCATCGACACCCCGATTCGAGCCGGGGACGCGGTCATGCACATGTCCGGCGCCACCAACGGGCACCTGGCCACTCAGGGATGGCGCACCCTGGCCCAGCGCACCGGCACCTCGCTGGTGGAGCTCAGCGAGGAGGATGCCGGCCGGCAGGTCACCTTCGCCGACACCCAGGTCAAGCCGCAGCCGGTGATCACCACCCCGGAGTGGTCCGGCAGCGAGCACGGCGGACGGCGCTACTCGGCCTTCGTGGTCAATGTGGAGCATGCCAAGCCGTGGCACACGCTCACCGGCCGCATGCACTACTACCTGGACCACGACTGGATGCGCGACATGGGCGAGTCGCTGCCCGCCTTCCGCCCGCCGTTGGACTTCGCCTCCCTGTACGGGGAGGCCGCCCCCGGCCAGGTGGGCACCAGCCAGGAGGGCGCCGTGGAGGTGGCGGTGCGCTACCTGACGGTGCACAACAAGTGGGCCATCCACTCCCAGTACTACGACAACCTGCACATGCTCACCCTGGGCCGGGGCGGGCAGACGATCTGGATGAGCCCTGCCGACGCCGACACCATCGGCGTGCGCGACAACGACTGGGTGGAGGCCTACAACCGCAACGGGATCGTGGCGGCCCGGGCGGTCGTCTCCCACCGCATCCCCCAGGGGACGGTGTTCATGCACCATGCCCAGGAGCGGACCATGAACACCCCGGTCACCGAGCGTTCCGGACGGCGCGGCGGCACCCACAACTCGCTGACCCGCATCGTGCTCAAACCCAGCCACTTCGCGGGCGGTTACGCGCAGCTGTCCTACGCCTTCAACTACATCGGCCCCACCGGCAACAACCGCGACGAGGTCACCCGCATTCGTCGTCGCACCAACCAGGAGGTGACCTTCTGATGAAGGTGATGGCCCAGATCGCCATGGTGATGAACCTGGACAAGTGCATCGGCTGCCACACGTGCTCGGTCACCTGCAAGCAGGCGTGGACCAACCGCGAGGGCACCGAGTACATGTGGTTCAACAACGTTGAGACCCGCCCCGGGGTGGGCTATCCCAAGGGCTGGGAGGATCAGGAGCGCTGGCGCGGCGGCTGGGAGCGCACCGCCAGTGGGCGGCTGCGCCCACGCTCGGGCGGGCGGCTGCGCCGACTCGCCCAGATCTTCGCCAACCCGGACATGCCGACCGTCGCGGACTACTACGAGCCGTGGACCTACGAGTACGACCAGCTGCTGTCGGCCCCCAAGGACTCCCCCAATATTCCGGTGGCACGCGCCAAGAGCCAGCTGACCGGCGAGTACATGCCCACCATCTCGTGGGGCCCCAACTGGGACGACGACCTGGGCGGCTCCACCGAGACGCTGGAGCAGGACCCGGTGCTGGCCGGCATGAGTGAGAAGATCACCACGCAGATCGACCAGACCTTCATGTTCTATCTGCCGCGCATCTGCGAGCACTGCCTCAACCCCACCTGCGTGTCCGCCTGCCCGTCGGGGGCCATGTACAAGCGCAGCGAGGACGGCATCGTCCTGGTGGATCAGGATGCCTGCCGCGGCTGGCGCATGTGCGTGTCCGCCTGCCCGTACAAGAAGGTCTACTTCAACCACGTTTCCGGCAAGGCGGAGAAGTGCACCCTGTGCTACCCGCGGCTGGAGGCGGGGCAGCCGACCGTCTGCTCGGAGACCTGCGTGGGGCGCCTGCGCTATCTGGGGGTGCTCCTGTACGACGCCGACCGGGTCTCCCAGGCGGCCGCCGTCACCGACCCGCAGGACCTGTTCCCGGCGCAGCGGGAGATCCTGCTGGACCCCCACGACCCGCAGGTGGTGCAGGCGGCGCGCCAGGCGGGCGTGCCTGAGGCGTGGGTGAAGGCCGCTCAGGACTCCCCCGTCTGGGACCTCATCTCCACCTACCGGGTGGCTCTGCCGCTGCACCCGGAGTACCGCACCATGCCGATGGTGTGGTACATCCCGCCGCTGTCCCCGGTGGTGGATGAAGTGGCCGCCGCCGGATTGGACGGCGAGGACCACCGGGTGCTGCTCACGGCCGTGTCCGAGATGCGCATTCCGCTGGAGTACCTGGCGGGGCTGTTCACCGCCGGGGACACGAACGCGGTGGAGCTGGTCCTGCGCCGGCTGGCCGCCATGCGCTCCCATATGCGTCAGGTGCGGCTCGGGCAGGAGGCGGACCCGGCCATCGCCGCCGCCGTCGGCATGAGCGGGGAGGAGCTGGAGGCCATGTACCGGCTGCTGGCGATCGCCAAGTACGACGACCGCTACGTCATCCCCACGGCCAGCCCCGAGGTGCCGCGCGGCATGACCGCCATGGGCGAGGACGTGCGCACCCTGCTGGGCGAGGGAGCGCCCGCCGCCTGCGGTGCGGCCGCGCTGAGCACGAGCGGGCCCGTGGCGCTGCCGGTGCCCACGGTGCGCCGCGACCCGGTTCCCACCGCGGGACCGGGCGTGAGCGGAGGCGGCCCGGCGTGATCGGGCCGGGAGACACCGACATGGCCGAGATGGCTGAGAAGGCTGGCATGGGGGTGAGCAGATGGAGTCGTTGAACCTGGGTACGCCGACCCCGTGGTCCCGTGCCGCGACGAGCGGGACGGCGCCCTCACGGGGTTTCGCCGACGCCGCGGCGCGTCGCCCAGCCGCATTCGTGCGGGCGCCGCGCACGCTGGCGCCCCCGGAGCCGGTTGCCCTGGACGCCGCCGGGCGCGCACTGGTGCATATGAGCGCCTCGCTGCTGCTCGACTACCCCGCGGAGACGGACTTCACCGAGCGGCTCGACGCCGTCGCCGCCGCCCTGGCTGCCGCCCCCGACTTGCCGGAGGCAGTGGCTCGGCCGCTGGCACAGTTCGTGGACACCGCCCGCGCACGCGGCACGCGCGCCATGGCCGAGCACTATGTGGAGGTCTTCGACCGGCGTCGCCGCTGCTGCCTGTACCTGAGCTACTACGCGGTGGGTGACACCCGCTACCGGGGTGCCGCCCTCCTCGCCTTCAAGCAGGCGCTGGCGGCAACCGGCTACGAGCTGGACCGCGATGAGCTGCCCGACTACCTGCCGGTGGTGCTGGAGCTGAGTGCCCGCAGCGGCGACGCCGTCGCCGAGGTACTGCTCGCCTCGCACCGGGACGGCCTGGAGGTGCTGCGGTGCGCCCTGAGCGACGCCGGTTCTCCCTACGCGCGGCTGGTTGACGCCGTCGTCGCCACCCTGGAGCCGGTGGATGCGGCCACCGCCGAGCGGGTGCGGGCCCTGGTGGCGGCCGGCCCGCCCACGGAGACCGTCGGTGTCACCGACACCCTGCCCTTCCCGACCGTGCCCGCACGCCTGGCCGGTC
>NZ_JAWDJJ010000028.1:0-5938 GCF_032465695.1 Actinomyces sp. MRS3W | reverse complement strand
GCGGCGGGGTGGTGCCCGCCGCGGAGGTTCCCGCCGGTTCGCTGCTCGCCGGCGCCTCCCACCTGGTCACCGGCGGGTTCTTCAGCCTCATCACGCCCTTCACGCTGCTCGGCGGCGCCGCCACCTGCCTGCTGTTCCTCACTCACGGCGCCCTGTTCACCGCGTTGAAGACGGCCGGCGACCTGTCCGTGCGGGCCGCTGCCTTCGCCCGCAGGTCCGGACTCGCCTCCACGGCCGTGGCCGCCATCTGGGGAGTGTGGGCGACGCGTTGCTCGGCCACCGCCTGGGTCTGGCTGCCCCTGGCCGCAGCGGCGGTCTCGCTGGTCGGCTCCCTCATCTGCTCCTACCGGGGCTGTCAGGGACTCGCCTTCAGCCTGCACTTCGTGGCCATCGCCGCGGTGGCGGCGCTCATCTTCACCGCCATGGCGCCCGACCTCATGCGCTCCTCGATCGACCCCGCCTACTCGCTGACGATCACCCAGGCGGCCTCCGCCGACACGACGCTCCTCATCATGACGGTGGTCGCCGTCGTCTTCCTGCCGGTCGTGCTCTTCTACACGATCTGGGGCTACCGCACCTTCTCGGCCCGCATCAACGCCGAGAGAATCAACCCCGACGTCGGGGGCCTGCACCCGACCCGGGTGCGCGACTCGGCCCAGCCCGAGGCCGTCGGCCACTGACCGCCGCCCGCCCCTTCACCGAAACCGGCACTAATAACGTGCCGAAACCGGCACAAATGACGTGCCCTCACCGGCCCTCGTGCCGGTCGCGCCCGAGGGCCGGACCGTACCGGGACCACAGTCCCAATCTGCCACTATCCTGATGGGGTGAAGCCGTTGGACCCCCGCCTCATGCGCTACGCACGCGCGGCCCGGCGCTACATCGTCACCACCGCGGCCACGGGCACGGCGACGGCGTTGCTCGTCGTCGCCCAGGCCTATCTCATCTCCCACGCCATCGCCCCCGTCATCACGGGCGAGGCAGCCGCACAGGCCGTCCGCGGCACGGTGTTGTTGCTGGCCGGGGTGATCGCCGCCCGCGCCCTGGTGCTGTATGCACAGGAGTCGCGCGCCCACCGGGCGGCCGTCGACGTCACCATCGACCTGCGCCGCCAGGTCTTGCAGCGGGCCGCCGCCCTGGGGCCGCGCTGGAGGGCGCTCCACGGCGCCGACACCGCCACCCTGCTGACCCGTGGCCTGGACGACCTTGAGCCGTACTTCACCCGTTACCTGCCGCAATTGCTGCTGGCCGCCACCGTCACCCCGGCCACCGGCCTGGTGCTGCTCACCCAGGATCTGCCCTCCGCCGTCGCCGTGGCCTGCACCATCCCGCTCATCCCGGTGTTCATGATCCTCATCGGCAGGCTCACCCAGAAGCACTCCGAGCAGCGGTTGCGCACCATGGAACAGCTGGGCAGCCAGCTCCTCGACCTGCTGGCGGGCCTGCCCACGCTCAAGGCGCTGGGCCGCGAGGCCGGCCCTGCACGGCGGGTGCGCGAACTCGGCCGCGCCTACAACGCCACCACCATGTCCACCCTGCGCGTGGCCTTCCTGTCCGGGGCCGTGCTGGAGTTCATTACGACCCTGTCGGTGGCGATCATCGCGGTCGAGGTCGGCTTCCGGCTGCTGTACGGGCGCATGGATCTGGCCACGGGACTGCTGGTCATCATGATCACCCCGGAGGTCTATCAGCCCCTGCGCCAAGTGGGCTTCCAGTTCCACGCCTCCACCAACGGGGTGGCCGCCGCCGAGGCGGTGTTCGCGATCCTGGAGGCGCCGACGCCGCCGCAAGGCACGCTGCCCGCCCCCGACCTGCGCACCTGCAACATCGAGTTGGACGACGTGTCGGTGGCGGCCCGCGGCTCCTGGGCGCCCGCAGGTTTAAGCGCCGTCATCCGCCCGGGCCGAGTGGTGGCGCTCACCGGCCCCTCCGGGACGGGCAAGACCACCACGTCCCAACTGCTGCTGACGCTGCTGCGCCCGGACCGGGGCCGCATCCGGGTGGTCGCCGACGACGGGCGCACCGTCGACCTGGCTGACATCGACCCCGTCTCCTGGTGGGAGCAGGTGATCTGGGTGCCGCAGCGCCCGGTCATCCTGCCCGGCACGCTCCTGGACAACCTCGTTGAGGCCCAGCCGCCAGCCCGCCCGGCCTCCGCCCAGCCGCCAGCCAGCCCGGCCGATTCCACCGCCCCGGTCCCGCACGCCGTCGCCCGAGCCGCTGCGGCCACCGGCTTCGACCACGTGGTCGCGGCCCTCCCCGACGGCTGGCACACCCGCGTCGGTCAGGGCGGTGTCGGCCTGTCCGTCGGACAACGGCAGCGTCTGGCCCTGACCCGGGCACTTGCCGCCACGGCGCCACTTGTGCTCCTGGACGAACCCACCGCCCACCTCGACGCCGCCAGCCAGGCACAGGTTCTCGACGCCGTCACCGCCCTGCGCGAAGCCGGCCGCACCGTCGTCGTCATCGCCCACCGGGAGGCGCTGGTGGCGCTGGCCGACGACGTCGTCACCGTCGTCTCCCCTCCCGCCGCCGCAGCCGGAGGTGAGCGATGAACCTCGCGCTGACCTCCTCGGAGCGCCACGCGCTGCGCCGCGCGGTGGCTCTGCTCAACCTCAGCGGTGCCCGCTTCGCCGGCTCGGTCGTCCTCGGCTCCCTGGGGCTGGCTAGCGCGGTGGGCCTGTCGGCGGTGGCGGCCTGGCTCATCGCCCGTGCTTCGCAGACCCCCGACGTCGTTGCCCTCGGGGTTGCGCCCGTCGCGGTGCGGCTGTTCGGCATCTCCCGCTCCGTGCTGCGCTACTGCGAGCGCCTGCTCTCCCATGACACGGCACTGGCCGGCATGAGCGCACTGCGCACCCGCCTGTACGAGATCCTGGCTGCCGCGCGCACCGACACGGTTGCCGGCCTGCGCCGCGGGGACGTCCTGACCCGGGTCGGCGCCGACGTCGACGCCGTCGGTGACCTGGTGGTGCGCTCTCTGCTGCCGCTGGGGGTGGCCGTTGTGCTCGGGACGGCCACCAGCCTCGGGTTGGCGCTGGTGTATGCCCCCGCTGGCATCATCCTGGCCGTTTGCCTTCTGCTGTCCGGCGTGGCCGGCCCGCTGGTGACGATCCGGGCGGCCCGGGCCGCCGAGCTCGCCCGCCAGGAGCAGGCCGCCGACCTGTCCGCTACCGTCATGACCGGCCTTGACGGCGCCGACGAGCTCAACGTCTCCGGTTCCATGCCGCGCCTCATGAACAATCTGGCCGGGTTGGAGGCGCATCTGGCCGCCACCCGGGATCGGGCCGCCCGGCCGGCAGCGCTCGCCGCCGTCATCGACACGGTGGCGATGGGGCTGGCGGTGCTCGGCAACACGCTCGTGGGAACCCAGGCGGTGACCGACGGCCGCCTGGCCCCAGTGTCGCTGGCCGTCATCGCCTTGGTGCCGCTCAGTGCCTTTGAGGCGTCTGCCGCGCTGGGCCCGGCCTCCGTTCAACTGGTGACCTCCGCCGGTGCGGCAGTGCGCATCGTCGCCCTCATTGAGGACGCCGAGGCGAGCGCGACGGATCTGCCCGCCCCGCACCCGCTGCCCGCCGTCGTCGACGGCCCCCGCCTGCGGGCCCGGAACCTGGCGGTCGGCTGGCCGGGCGGACCGATCATCGCCGCCGACATCGACCTCGAGCTGACCCCGGGACGGCGCCTGGCGGTGGTGGGGCCGTCAGGCATCGGTAAGACCACGCTGCTGCTCACTCTGGCCGGGCTGCTGGAGCCGCGCGGCGGCGAACTGACCCTCGACGGCGTCGCTCCCTGGGGCGCCGAGCGGACCGAGGTGGCCGGGCGCGTCACCCTGACTGCGGAGGACGCGCACGTCTTCGACACCACCGTTGTAGAGAACCTGCGCGTCGCCGACGGCGCACTGACCGGTGCCCGGGCGGTGGCACTACTGCAGCGCGCCGGACTCGGCAACTGGTTCGCCGCTCTGCCCGACGGGCTGGCCACCCACCTGGGATCGGGGGCAACCACCATCTCCGGCGGAGAGCGCCGGCGCCTGTTGCTGGCCCGGGCCCTGGCCGCGCCGGCACCTCTTATGCTGCTGGACGAGCCCGGTGAGCATCTCGACGTCGCTACCGCGGATCGGCTGATCGGGGACCTGCTGGCCGCCGGCGTCGCCGCCCGTGACCCGGCCGGGGCAACCGCGGACCCGGCCGCGCGGGGCGTGCTTGTCGTCACCCACCGGCTGTCGGCGCTCGGCGCCGCCGACGAGGTTCTCATACTGGGCCGGCCGGACCATGCCACCCCCGATGCGCCCGCCACCGTGCTGCGACGCGGCACCCATGCTGAGCTCGTCGCCACCGACCCCGACTACCGTTGGTCCCTGGAACAGGAGACACATGTCTGACACGACCATGACCACGCCCCCGTCCACGGCCCTTGCACCCACGCCCGCAGACGCCGCCGGGGCCGACGCCGCCGGGGCCGGCAGCAGCGTCGGCCTGTTCCGCGCCGCGCTGCGGTTGACGAGTTCGCTCAAGGTGCCCGAGGCGCTGCGTCGGCTGGTGGACTCCGCCTGCGCGCTGACGGGCGCCGCCTGGGGGACGATCGCCGTCCCCGGGCACCCCGACCCCGCCACCTCGCTGACCACCGGCACCGCCACCGCCTCCGCCGAGGAGTTGGCGAACATGCTGGTGGGCGCTCCTGTGACCGGACCGGAGGAGTCCGGCGTCGTCATCCGCAACCTGCCGGCCGGGGCCGAAGGCCCGGGACGCTGTGGCTGCGTCCTGTCCGCCCCGGTGCGGGTCCACGGGCAGATCTACGGACGCCTGTATCTGTGCGACAAGCGCGGCGGGTTCACCGACGCGGATGTCACCGCGGTGCTCACACTCGCCGAAGCCGCCGCCGTCGCGCTGGAAAACGCACGCCTGTACCGGGAGGCCCGTGACCGGGAGCAGTGGATGGCGGTCTCCCAGGAGCTGACCACCCTGCTGCTGTCCGGCGCCGACGAGGACGACGCGCTCACCCTCATTGCGCGTCGCGTGCGCGAAGTCGCTCACGCGGACACCTCCGCCCTGGTGCTGCCGAGTGTGGGCGACACCTGGATCTGCGAGATTGCCGACGGCGAGCACGCCGACGAGCTCATCGGCACCTTCTTCCCGCCCGAGGGCCGCGCCCTCAAGACGTTGACGCACCAGACTGGCCTCATTGAGGACTCGCTGGCCGACGCGTGGGGGGCCGCGGACCTGCTGGTCGAGGAACTCATGCAGTTCGGTCCGGCCCTGTACGCGCCCATGATTCACCGCGGCAGCGGTGTGGGGGTCATGCTGTTGCTGCGCGCCCAGGGCGCCGAGAGGTTCACCCAGCAGGACCTGGAGATCGCCGAGCTGGTGGCCGGGCAGGCAACCATGGCTTTTGAGCTGGCCGACGCTCAACATGCGGAGGAGATGGCCACGCTGCTGGATGAGCGCGCCCGCATCGGCCGTGACCTGCATGACCTGGCCATTCAGCAGCTGTTCGCCACCGGTATGCAGATCTCCGCGGCCCGTGACCGGCTGCGTGAGGAGGGCGCCGCCAGCGGCATGGACATGTCGGTGGCCTGCGAGGCGCTGGATGCCTCCCTGGTGGCGGTCGACGACTCGGTGCGGCAGATCCGCTCGATCGTGCGCTCGCTGCGGGACCGGGACGAGGACGTGAGCGTGGTGGAACGGCTGCGTCGGGAGGCCTCACTGGCGCGCACCTCGCTGGGCTTCGCCCCCTCCCTCATCCTCACCGTCGATGGTCATGGCCTCGCGCAGGCGCAGCGGGACCGGGAGGACGAGCTCATCGGCATGATCGACTCCGCGGTCGACCCGGACCTGGCCGACGATATCGTCGCGGTTGTGCGGGAAGGACTGTCGAATGTGGCCCGGCATGCCAAGGCCTCCTCGGTGACCGTCGACGTCAAGCTCGAGGGCCTGCTCCCCGC
>NZ_JAWDJJ010000027.1:0-21999 GCF_032465695.1 Actinomyces sp. MRS3W | reverse complement strand
CTCTCATCCGCGAACTGGTCGGCCGCCGGATCCCGGTCTTGTCGGAAACCACGCCCGCCCCCTACCCGGACTCGCTGCGCTCCCTGTGGCGCGACGTCGGCGACTCCGGCCTCGTCCAAGTCTCCGAGCAGTACGTGTTCATGCCCGGCCATGCCGCCCGCCTCGCGGCCATCCGTGCCGGCATCATCGGCACCCCCACCTGGGCGCACGTCTCCTCCACGCACGGCTATCACGCCGTCTCCCTGCTGCGGCACTTCCTCGCCGACGACGACGCGCTCACCGGCCCCGTCACCGTCACCGCCCGGAGCTTCCCCGCCCCGCTCCTTCAGCCGCTCGACCGCGCTGGCTGGAGCGCCGTGCCCACCGTTGAGCCCGGGGAGACCGTGCTCGCCACCCTCGCCTTCGACGGCGATCGCACCGGCATGTACGAGTTCACCTCCAACCAGTGGCACAACCCGCTGCTGTCCCGGCGCGTGCTCGTGCGCGGCACCCTCGGCGAGATCGTCGACGACGCCGTCACCCGCTGGGTACCGGACGCAGGAGCGGTGACCAGCCACATCGAGTACCGGCGCACCGGACGCGACCTCAACCTCGAGGGCAACGACCTCATCCACGCCAGCCTTGACGGGCGGGTCCTGTACCGCAACCCGTGGGTCGGCACCCGCATGAGCGAGGACGACCTCGCCGTCGCCACGATCCTTGAGCAGGCCGGACGCTGGGTGCGCGATGAGGCCCCGGCCCCCTACCCGCTGGCTCAGGCCTGCCAGGACCATCTGCTGTCCTGCGCCATTGACGAGGCCATCACCTCCGGGCGAGACGTAACCACCGACGTCGAGGACTGGGCCTAGGGCCACGTTCAGAACGCCGCTGCCCCGCCGCTGCCGCCGAGACCGGCAGTCATGACGTGCCCAAACCGGCACGTGTCACACGTCGAGACCAGTCGATGTGGCCGCGCGCCGGCTCACGCCGCCCGGCAGGCCCCACTCACCCCCGTTGCCCTGGCGACGAATCCCCTCGGCCTCTCGACAACTACTGACAACTACTGTCAATTTCTTAACAGTAGTTGTCAGTAGCCTTGTCAGTTCGTGTCGGTGGTCAGGGCCGCAGCGCGATGGCTTCAATCTCCACGCCCGCGCCCAGCGGCAGCGCGGCCACACCGAAGGCGGCCCGGGCCGGCAGCACCCCACCGTCGAAGAAGCGGGCGTAGACCTCGTTGACGGCGGCGAAGTCGGCGATGTCGGCGAGCAGCACGGTGGTTTTGACGACGTGCTCATACCCCAGACCGGCGGCGGCCAGGATCGCACCGACGTTCTTGAGCGCCTGCTCAGCCTGGGCCTGGATGCCGCCGTCGACGAGCGTGCCCGTGGCCGGGTCGAGCGGCACCTGACCGGAGATGTAGACGGTCGCTCCGGAGGTGTCGCCGGTGGACACGGCCTGAGAGTAGGGGCCGACGGCGGCCGGCGCGGCGGCGGTGGCAATGGCTGTCTGTGAGGCGGTGGACATGCGGGCATCCTAGCCGCGTGCCCACCGCACGGGCCGGGGCGCCGGCAAGACCAATACGTCCAACTTTCGGGATTCCCAGGACACACTCAGTGGTGCGTGACACACTGGCCCTCATGCACGAACGCGCAGGACTTCCCGCCCAACCAGAGGACCTCATTGATGTCGATGAGGTCGTCAACGCCTACTACGAACTCGTCCCCGACCCCGCGATCCCGGCGCAGAAGGTTGTCTTCGGTACCTCCGGGCACCGCGGCTCCTCCCTGGACACCGCCTTCAACGAGGCTCATATCATCGCCACCACCGCGGCGATCGTCGAGTACCGCCGCTCCCAGGGCACCGACGGCGTGCTGTACATCGGCCGTGATACCCACGCCCTGTCTGAGCCGGCCTGGCGCACCGCCATCGAGGTGCTCTCCGGCGCCGGCGTCACCACCGCCATTGACGCCCGCGGCTCCTACACCCCCACCCCCGCCGTCTCCCACTCCATCCTGCTGGCCAACGGCGCCGGCACCGAATCCGGCGTGCGCACCACCGGCCCGGGACTGGCCGACGGCATCGTCGTCACCCCCTCCCACAACCCGCCGCGCGACGGCGGCTTCAAGTACAACCCGCCGCACGGCGGCCCCGCCGACTCCGACGCCACCAGCTGGATCGCCAACCGCGCCAACGAACTCCTGGCCGGCGGCTGGCGGGATGTGCCGCGCGTCCCCATCGCCGAGGCACTCGATGGCAACTACGTCATCAAGCACGACTACCTCGAGACCTACGTGGCCGACCTGGAGAACGTCATCGACATGGACGCCATCCGCGAAGCCGGGGTGCGCATCGGCGCGGACCCGCTGGGCGGCGCCTCAGTGGACTATTGGGGCGCCATCGGCGAGCGCTACGGCCTCAACCTGACGGTGGTCAACCCCAAGGTCGACCCGGCGTGGTCCTTCATGACGCTGGACTGGGACGGCAAGATCCGCATGGACTGCTCCTCCCCCAACGCCATGGCCTCGTTGCGGAGCGCCATGACCCCCGACGCCGAGGGCAACACCCCCTACGACGTCGCCACCGGGAATGACGCCGACTCCGACCGTCACGGCATCGTCACCCCTGACGGGCTGTTGAGCCCCAACCACTACCTCGCCGTCGCCATCGAGTACCTGTTCACCCACCGGCCCGGCTGGCCCGCCGACGCCGCCGTCGGCAAGACGCTGGTCTCCTCCAGCCTCATCGACCGGGTGGTCGCGTCCATTGGTCGCACGCTGGTGGAGGTGCCGGTCGGCTTCAAGCACTTCGTGCCCGGCCTGCTGGACGGCTCCGTCGGCTTCGGCGGCGAGGAGAGCGCCGGCGCCTCCTTCCTGCGCAAGGACGGCACCGTGTGGAGCACGGACAAGGACGGCATCATCCTCGCCCTGCTGGCCAGCGAGATCATCGCCATCACCGGCAAGAGCCCCTCACAGCTGCACGAGGAGCAGGTGGAGCGCTTCGGCGCCTCCGCCTACGCCCGCATCGACGCTGCCGCCACCAAGGAGGAGAAGGCCAAGCTGGCCGCGCTCTCCCCGGAGGACGTGACCGCCACCGAGCTCGCCGGTGAGCCGATCACCGGCCGTCTGGTACGTGCCCCCGGCAACGACGCGCCGATCGGCGGCCTCAAGGTCACCACCGAGGACGCCTGGTTCGCCGCGCGCCCGTCGGGCACCGAGGACGTCTACAAGATCTACGCCGAGTCCTTCAAGGGCGAGGAGCACCTCGCCCGCGTGCAGGAGGAGGCCAAGCAGGTCGTCTCAGCCGCCCTCGGCGACTGACCGGCCGCAGTCGCTGGCTGTTACGGCGGACAGCCGGCTGACAACACGCGGCGGCTGCGACGCTCTGCCAGGGCTCGCAACCATTTGTCGGTCTACGTCCCCAACCACCGGGTCCGGTGATGGGCTTTGTCCCCATCGCCGGACCCGTTGTTCTGCGTCATGCTCATACCATGAGCGCCGCTCTGAAGCCGACGCCGCCCGGCGTGGTCGCCGTCGTCGACGATCTGCCCGTGCAGCGGGACGGCACCGGCCGGATGACGATCGTGGTCGGCACGCGCTGACCGCCGATAGAGCGCTCCCCCTCGGCCAACGCCATCGGCTGATATTTGGGCGCGTCCCTGCCTACACTCGCTGAGGTGATGATGCTTGCGCTGCACGAGTGGGGCGAGCCCACGGCACCGCCCCTGCTCCTGGTACACGGCCTGACGGAGTCGGCTACCGCGTGGCCGGACGCGGTGGCTCACTGGTCCCCCCGGTATCACGTCCTCGCGGTGGACCAGCGGGGACACGGGATATCCCCACGGTGGGACGACGCAGCCCTCGCCCGGGCACCGCAGACCATGCAGGAAGACCTTGAGCAGGTGCTCTCCTTAATGCCGCAGCCGCCGGTCGTCATCGCCCACAGCCTGGGCGCGCTCATATCGCTGCGAGCATGCGCCGCCCGGCCCGACCTGGTTCGGGCACTGGTCCTAGAGGACGCCGCGCGTCCCACCGGGCACTGGGCGCCGGCCCCCTGGTTCGTGGACCACCAGGAGCGGTTCCTGGACGCATTCACCGACAGCGGTGCGGCCGAGCAGGAGCGCATGCGGCGCGAGACCTCGTGGAGCGACACCGAAATCGAAGCATGGGCCCGGTGCAAGGGACAGGTCGACCGCCACTTCATCCGCAAGGGCACCTATCTCGGCCAGGCCGACCTCGTCAGCGCGGTCAACCGGCTGGCGGTGCCCACGCTGTACCTCGCACCCCGCCACGGCGGCATGGCCCCGGATCCCTCCGAGGTGACCAACCCGCTCGTGCGCCTCGTACTGCTCGACGGCGTCGGCCACTGCGTGCGGCGCGACGCCCCACAGACCTACCACGACCTGGTCGACCCCTTCATCGAGGAAGCCTTCAGCCACGCCAACCAGTAACCCCACCCCTAACGGAATGTGGCTGCGCCTGCGAGCCACGGCCACGTGAGCCACGGGCGCAGGCATCGCCAAACAGTGACGCATTCCGTGCCAGCTCTGCGGCAATTAGGCTGACCTGTGTGACACAGCAGCGCCCTTCCGATCCCGCCGACCGGCACGTCGAGTACGTCTCCGGTCTGCCGGAGGACCCCGCCGAGACCGCCGACGCCCCGGCCTCCGCCGAGGGCACACCGCGCGGCCACATCCCGTATCAGCAGTCACGCCCCGGACCGGAGGACGACCGGCTGCTGGCCACCGGCGAACCCGTGCGCGCGTCCTCCGGCAGCGCCGACCGACCCGTGCCCACAGGTAGCACCAGCCGACCAGTACGCGGTCCGCAGTCCCAGCAGCGCGCGCAGGCCGACCGCCGGGCCTGGATGCCAGACCAGCACGGCGCGCACTACATGCTGCTGCTGCCGCCGATCATGGGCTGGGTCGTGGGCGGATTCAGCTGGGTCAACCTGCTGTTCATCCCCGCCTGGCTGGGCGCCTACCTCACCTACTGGGCGTGGTCCCAGTGGGCGCGGGCCCGCTCCCCGCGCCGCCGGGCGCTGGCACTACCGCCACTGGCCATCTACACCAGCTGGACGGCGTTGCTCGGCATAGTGACACTGGCCGTCGCCCCTTACCTGCTGCAATGGGCGGTACCGCTGACGCCGCTGTTCGCTGTCGCCCTGTGGGAGGCGTGGCGCGGACGCGAGCGCTCACTGCTATCGGGGCTCGCGGCGACGGCGGCCGCCTCGCTTATCTCCGCTGTCACTTACTCGCTCGCGGTGGGCGGCCGGGGCGGCTTCCTGGGGCTGGGGCCGGATGCCACCAGCCTGCCCGGCACCTCCCCGAACGGCGAGCTGACCGGCTGGCCGTGGATGTGGCTGGTCACCGCCTTCACCACCGCCTACTTCTGCAGCACCGTGCCCTACATCAAGTCAATGATCCGCGAGCGCTTCAACCGTCCGCTCCTGGCGGGTACGGCCGCCTGGCACGGACTCGTCGCCGCGGCGGCGGTGTGGCTGGCCACAGGAGGCTTCCTGCCCTGGGCGCATGCTGTCCTATGGGTCGTGCTCGCCGTGCGTTCGGCGGGCATCCCGCTGTGGCAGTGGCACCTGGTGCGCACCGGCCAGACGCCGCTGCGTCCCAAGGTTATGGGCGTGACCGAAATCGTCTTCTGCCTCTTCTTCCTGCTCACCATCGCCTTCGGCTGAGCTAGGTGATGGGTTCCGGGTGCCGGGGTTGTCCCGCCGCGGATTGGGGCGATCCGGAGGCGCCGGGTAGTGGTTGGCGGCGAGCAGTGCCGACGTCGGCGCGGGTGCCCGTGCTGACGCCGCTGCAGGTACCAATGCCCGGCCCCTTCCTTTCACCGAAACCGGCACAAATAACACACCGAAACCGGCACTTGTGACGTGCCCAAACCGGTCGATGTGGTTGTGGCGGCTGGTGCGGGAGGGCGCGCCGGTGCTGAGGTGCCTACGTCCGCCGCTGAATCCGTCTCTGGATTGGTCGCGCCCGCGGCTGTGGCCGGGGGATGGTGCCGTGCGTTGACGTGCTCGACGTCGTCGGCCGCGTGCGACCTTGGTGCCACGCACACGAGTTACCGTCATAGACACGACTTTCCGTCATGTACACGAGTTCTGGAGATATGCAGGTATCTAGACAGTGCAGAACTCCAAAACTCGTGTGCCTGGCACGAACACGTGTTCATGACGCCCGGGGCGGGCACGTAGTCACCGCTCCTTATCTAGCTCCTGGGCCCGAGCTCACAAGATCTTCCGGGGTCCGAGCACCCACGGTCTCCCGAGCTTAGGTAGCCCTCAGCCGTTTCGACCGGTCTCGGCACGTCATTAGTGCCGGTTTGGGTGCGCCATTAGTGCCGGTTTCGGTGAAGGGGGGTGAGGGGACGCCGGCGCCTCAGGCGTGGAGCGCGCGCCAGGCGGCCACCGCCGCCAGCACACGGTCATTCTCGGCGGGTGTACCCACGGAGATTCGCACTCCCTCACCGGTGAAGGGCCGCGCCAGGATGCCGGCGTCGCGCAGGTGCGCGGCGAGCGCCGTGGTCTGATCGCCGACCTGGAGCCAGTAGAAGTTCCCCTGAGCGTCGGGAAGCTGCCAGCCCTGCTCGCGCAGTGCGTCCAGTACCCGGTCGCGTTCGGCGGCGACGGCGGCGGCGCGCCGGGCGGTCTCGGCCAGCGCCGCGGGTTCCAAAGCGGCGACGGCAGCGGCCTGCGCCGGCAGGTTGACGCCGAAGGGGGTGGCGACAGAGCGGATGGCGGAGATGATGCCGGGTTCACCCACGAGGTAGCCCACGCGCATGCCGGCCAGGGCGTGCGCCTTGGAGAAGGTGCGGCTGACGAGCAGGTTCGGATGGTCGGCCAGCAACGAAAGCGCATCACCGACCGCGTCGTCGGTGACGAAGTCGAGGTAGGCCTCGTCCACGAGCACGAGGACCCGCTCCGGCACCCCCTCCACCAGCTCGGCCAGTTCCGCGGCGGTCAGGGCCGGCCCCGTGGGGTTGTTGGGAGTACAGGCGATGACCACGCGAGTGCGCGGCGTAATCGCGGCGAGCATGGCGGGCACGTCGTGGCGACCGTCCGCGGTGACCGGCACCTTGATCGCCCGTGCCCCGGCCACGGCGATGCAGATCGGGTAGGCCTCGAAGGAGCGCCACGGCAGGACGACGTCGTCGCCCTCGTCGCAGACGGTGTCCAGGACGTGCTGGACCAGGGCCACCGAGCCATTGCCCACCACCACCTGCTCCGGCGCAACCGAGTGCCGCCGCGCGATCGCCTCCACCAAAGTGTCCCCCGTCATCTCCGGGTAGCGGTTGACGCCGGTCGCGGCGCCGGTCAGCGCAGCAATGACGCTGTCCTGGGCGGGGTAGGGCAGCTCGTTGCTTGAGAGCTTGGCAATGCCGTCTCCCGTGGAGCGGGCGCCCGGCACGTAGGCGGGCAGGGTCTGGACAGCTGAGCGGATGTGCACGGGAGTCATGCCCCCATCCTGGCACTATCCCGGCAGCAAGGCGCCCGACCGGCAAGGTTGCGCACGACGACGCCGCGCTCACGCTGCTCGCGAAGCGGCTCGCGTCCGTTCCCCGCCGTCCCCGGCATCTGCGAGGATGGGTGCATGGATCTCATGGTGCGTACGGTGGGGAATGCGGCCGGCCTGTGGCTGGCGGTGGCGCTGTTGCCCGGGATGGCCGTGCCGGGAGCGCCGAGCCTCATGCTGACGATCGTCAACCTGCTGCTGGTCGGCCTCGTGCTCGCGCTGGTCAACTCGCTCATCAAGCCGGTGGCTAAGGTTGTGGCCTTCCCGCTGTACGTGGTCACCTTCGGGCTGTTCGCGCTCATCGTCAATGGGGCCATGCTCATGCTCACCAGTTGGATCACCGATCTGCTCGCGGGCGTGAGCATCGGCGCCGGGATGACGCTGGGCCTGCACGTGGAGACCTTCGGCGCTGCGGTGCTGGGCTCGCTCATTGTCTCGATTGTCTCGGCCGTCATCGTCGGGCTTCTGGGGCCGCGCGACTACTGAGCCGACATCACGCGCCTGCCCCCGGCCGGCCCACCGCCCGTGGTCTCAGCCCTGCTTGCCACCCTGGACGCCGGTCTTGCCGATATGAGCCCCAACTCGCTCCCAGCCCGTCACCGGTGTGTCACGGGTGACGTCGAAGACGATCTCGGTGGTGTCGGCACCGGACTCCCCCGCGCCGGTGAGGCCGGCGAGTTCCTCGGTCCACTGGTCGATCATCGGGTCCCCGCTCATGCCGTCGACGGCGGTGGCATAGGCGAGCGCGCCGTGCGGGTAGCCGTCGATTCCTGAGGCGTGCGTGTCGACGGTGACGACGGTGCGGGTGGCCGTGCGCGGGGTGGGGGCGGCGTCAAGCGCGGGCACGGCGTCGCCGGTGTTCTCGATGTGGAGGGCGTTGACGTTGTCCGGGAGGGCGGCGTGGGCGGTCGGCCCGCCCGCGGTGAGCAGGTTGGTGATGTGGAACTGCTCGTTGATAGCCGGGTCGGCGGCAATGTTGGAGGCGGTGATGGCCCCTTGGGAGTGGCCGTACAGCCCGACCTTGTCTCCAGGAGCGATGCCGGCCTCCCGCATCGCGGTGACGACGGCAGTTTCCATTTCCGTGGGGCGCCCGGCCACGGCCTGCAGGTTGGTCAGCAGGTCCTGCGGGTTGGAGTTGCCGCTGCCCCAGTCGGTGGTGCCGGGGACGACGACGAGCCAGGAGGTGGTCCCATCCGCGTGGTCGGTGCGCAGAATGGACACGACGCCGGAAGAGGTGTCCTGGTCTTGGCTCTTCATGAAGTGGGAGTAGCGGATGACCTCGGCTGCCGTGCCCGGTGGTGGGACATTGGCGTAGGAGGACGGCAGCATGCCGGCTGCTGCGATAACCGGCACCGCCGTCCCCAGCCCGAAGGGGTCATGGACCCCGGGTGGGACGGTGACCGGCTGTCCCCCGTGGGGCGTGACGGTCACGCCGGTGGGCTCCCCGTAGCGGAACGCGCCGGACTGCTCGGACTTGACGGCAAGGTAGTAGGCGACGCGCTGCATGGGAGTCAGGGACGAGGTCTCCACCGTGCGGCTGCCGACCTGCACCTCTTGGGGCAGTTTGGCGGAGATAGCGGGGTCGAGTTCGGTGGCGACTCGCGCCAGGTAGGTCTCCACCATGGCCGCCTCGGCCCCGGTCTCGGCTCGCTGCGCCCATATGGCCAGCGCCATGATGAATGTCAGGTCGGCAATGACCCAATCGGCGAGGTCGGAATCTCCCAGGATCGTTTCCGCTCCTTGAAGCATGTCATCCATGCCGTCGGGCAGCATCGCACCCCCCAGGCTGAGCACGGAGAGTGCCGCAGTCAGAATCGTAATTGTCCTGCCGGTGTATCCGCCCTCGACCGCCGAATAGCCGCGCGTGAGCTGCAGTGCGGCTTCCAACGGCCACAACCCTGTCGCGCCCGATTCGGCGTCGGTGTAGGCCGCGGCGCTCAGGGTGACATCGTCGGCAAGGGCGCGCAGTGAGCCGACGGCGTCGTCGAGGGAACCGATGCCGCCGGTCAATGCCTCCAGGGCGGTGATGGCGGTGGCGCGCTCCGCGGCGCCGGGGAGAAGAACTCCGTAGCAGGCGATCCCGCCCATGACCGTGGGGCCGGAGGCGGCTCCGAGCGTGGGATCCCAGATGGTGGCACCATCTGCGGTATGGCTGAACCCGCCTGTGGGCTGAACATAATCGGCCACGTTGAAGCTGAAGGGGCTGTTGCTGCACCGCACTTGCTCCAGGGATGCGAGTGCCAGGTCGCGGGCGTCCTCCAGCCAATCGGCGGCGTTGTTGAGCGTGGCAGCGAAGCCGTCCAGGTCATCGGTGTTGACCCCATAGGCGCCGCCACTAATCACGACGCTGGTCCCAGCCGCCATGCCAGCCCAGGTCAGGCCGTAGGGCAGGCTCGCGTCTGTGGAGTAAGCACCCATGTCGGCCAAGGGGCTGCTCAAACCGGAAGCGCCCGTCCCGGAGCCTGAACCGCCTATCGTGGTGCCGGCGCCCGGAACGACGCATGCCGGAGCGCTCTGCTCCCATATCGGAGTGGTTTCGGATGGGCGATCTTGGGAGTCGGCGAAGCTCGCCAGCGGGGTGCGCAAGTCCAGGCTGTCAAGGGCGTCAAGATCGCCGGAGGAGCCCGAGGCGGTGGTGGTCATGGCTCCGCCACCGCCTGGCTTTCGGCGTTCTCCAGGGCAGCGACCGCATCCTGGGCGTCGATGAGGAGCGATTCGAGTCCGGAGAGGAGGATGACGGCGTCGTCGAGGGAGGTCTGGCAGGCCGTTGCGGCGGCTCCGGTCCACCCGGTCGGCACGGTGGCGGGAACCATGCCGGTGCCTACGGCGACTTTGTTGGCGGCGAGACTAAGAAGGAAAGAGGACATGCCTCGACGGTAGGTGGCCCGAGGCGGGCTTCGCCGAGGGGCTGTGAATGCGGGTATGGCTTGGGGTGCACGAACGCGCCCTGTGGATGGGAGGACGCGGATGCGATCCTGCTGGTTGCGGTGGCCTGCCCTGGATAGCACACCCAGCGGATCATCCGGGATATGGGAGCGGATCGAGGCGGTCCTGATCACCAAGGCCAATACCGCTAGCCGGGCCGTGGAGCTGCCCGACGCTGCTTCCCGCCCCGGGGCGGCCATCAGCGTCAAGCGTCCCGGCCGCGGGCAGCCACAGCCGCACACGACGCCCGCCCGTTCCCGGGCGCAGCCGACCATTGCACACGGGAGAGCCACCCACAGGAGCCCCAAATTCGAATTTTTCCCTGCAATTTCGCCATTTTACCCAAAACGCCGAAATCCGCTCCCGAGCCTCCGGTGTGCGCCGAGGCCTCCGCCGCACACCGAAGCCCCCTTAACCTCACCGACACAAAAACACAAACCGCAGAATCAAGCCATTTTCTCCACCACACCCACAACGAAAGTGTGCAACCCGGGACAACCCGCCCACCCCGCTCATCACTTCCGACTCCAACTACTGGGGATTCCGGATGTGTGAGTCCAACCTCGCCACCCTGGCCGCTTCCACCCCGGTCACACGGGTGCTCCCGAGGGCGAGGATGAGCAGCTCCCGCACGTACTGCTTCCTCACCAGCCACATGGGGACTCCTCACAGCCATACCCGATGCATCGGTCATGGAATGCGCCGTTTTCCGCCAACCAGCGCTCCACCAACCACAATATCCGCATGATTCCGCACCCCTGAACGGCATGAGACATGCCCGCGAAGACCACAGTGATGCACTCCATGACACCAGCTAGTGGGGGTCTGGCGGGCCGGTGCTGGGCGGTGCGCCTGACCTGTGGCGTGGTGTCACCGAGGCCGGCACTAATGACGTGTCGAGACCGGGTGAAGTTGTTGAGGGTGGGCTAAGTCTCGGGGTGACCGGCCGGGGTCTCTTTCCGTGGTGGTGGGGATGTGGTCCCGTAGGTGTGTTTTGGTGGTTGGCGGTGGGTTCGCGGCTGTGTCTGCTACGCCTGTTCGGGGTCTGCTACGCCGGTTAGGGGTGTGTGGGGCAGTTCTGATTCGTCGGGTTGAGGCTCGTGGTTGGCAGGGTCCCCCTGGGGTGTGCGGGGGCGGATCTCTAGGAAGGCTTCCTCTCCCAAGTGGCGCGTCTTGCGGGGTGCTGCCTCGGGGGTGGCTGTTGTGGTCGGCATTGTCGCAAATGGTGACAAACGAGCCTGCGGCGGCTGGGGGCGGTCCACAGACCGTTGCAATGACACCAATCAGGCGCGCGTATCCACGGCGTTTCGCGGCGTTTGTCATCATGTGTGACAGTGAGGCTCCCGGTCCCGGTTCGCGCGCGCTCACCGTAGGCCTTCCGTGCCATGCCGCGGCCATTGATCACAGCCACACCGTGCAAGGCACCAGCGCAGCGCTGCTCCGCAACTTCGACCGGTTTCGGCACGTCACTTGTGCCGGTTTCGGCACGTTACAAGTGCCGGTTTCGGTGAAAAGAGGGGCTGGACACTGCCTGGCACCGGTGCCGGTGCCGGTGCCCCAGCACACCGTCGACAATCCTCCGGTGCCTTACGCCGGCCCCGACCAGAACGGGACAACCCCCACACCCCATGGAATCAATGATCTAGTGGGTGTCTGGCGGACCGGTGTCATCGGGTGGGGCGACCGTACGGCCGGCCTCCCGATCAGCCCGGTGTCCGGCGCGCAAAGCGAGGAGGCCAGCCACGTCTACCGCTACGGCCAGCGCGAGCACCCACCACCAGCTGAGCCGTACCTGTGCCACGGTGTAGGCGATGGCGCAAACCGCCACCGTCACCACCGCCGCGAGCGCCGCCATGACCCGACCACCGCGGCGGCCCACGAGCTCCAGGACAGCGACACCGATGATGCCGATGGTCAACCCGGCGGCGGCGCTGATCACCGCAATCAGAAGCGCCTGGTCACTGCCGGCCAGAAGCATGCCGGCCAGCGCCGCCAGGCCGGTGGCGGATAGGAGGATGTCGAGCACCGCCAGCTGGGCGCCCGTACGGCCACCGGCACGCAGCTCACGAGAGGTTGACGCGCGCTCGCCGGGAGCGGGATGGGAGGCACCGGCTCCGCCGTCGGAGGCATCTGCGCCACCGGTACCTCCCGGGCCGCCGGGCAGAGAGGCACCATGCCCGCGCGCCCGCCCACCGTGACGCAACGCGACCGCCCCACCGAGCATCCCGCACACCGCCACCATCCAGGGGGCGGGGCTGTGCACCAGCTGCGGTGCGATCAGGGCGATGCCCGCGGCGGCCGCCAGCATCGGCGCGCCCTCCCGCAGCAGCGCCCTGGCGTAGTCGGCGATCGGCACCAGGTCGGTGATCCACTGGGGCACGTCGTCGGGGCTCGGCGGCTCGGGCGAGAGCCGGCTCACGGGGTCGCTCATGTGGTTATCCTCCCCCGTCGACCGGTGGCCCCCGCCCTGGCTGCGCCGCGCGCCACCCAATCGTGCCGTCCCGGGACGCCTCGAATGCGGCGCGGATAAGCGGCCGGAGTGGGGACCCTCGGTGTCATTCCGGGGCCCTTGAGCGCCGCGCCCTCAGAAGTCTCATTGCGGGGGTCGGATTCAGGCTGTGCTCCTGCGCAGGCAGACGACGGCGTCGGATCGCCGCCCCGGTTCGCCGTCGGGTGAGACGGCGTCCCGCCAGCGCTCCTCGCTCACCTCCACGTCCCACGTGCCTGCGGCCGCATCGAGAACGGCGTCGGTCAGCGCCTCGGGGCGGTAGGTGAGCGCGTGGTGGCGGTGCCAGGGCGGGTTGACGCAATGGACGGCCGTGAGCAGACGGCCGCCTTCGTCCACGAGCTCGGTGAGGCGGACGAGTAGCCGCGGCAGGTCGAGGCTGCCCGGGGCGGGCCCGCCGTGAACGTAGAAGGAGGTCACCAGGTCGAAGGGACCGGGCGGCAGCGGTGCGGCGCTCAGGTCCAGGACGAGGCCGCGTACGCGTTCGGCCAGGCCCCGGCGCCGCGCCTCGGCGAGCATCCGTTCCACGGCGGTGGGGGCGAAGTCGACGCCGGTGGCCCGCCAGCCATGCTCGGCCAGCCAGAGCACGTCGGCGCCCTCGCCGCAGCCGACGTCGAGGCTGCGCCCCGGTATCCAGTCGGTGGCCAGGGACAGCCAGTCGTTGGGCGCGCCGGACCACAGGCGCTCCGCCGCGGCGTAGCGGGATTCCCATTCGGTCTGCCGAGAGCTCACGAGGCGAGGGTAGCGGCCTGTCGGCGCGCCAGACGGCTACCCGGCACGTCGGAGGACTCTCAGAGCAGCCCGCACGCCTCTTGTACAGTCTTGTACAGCCTCATGGACACTCTTGTACAGTCTTGTACAGCCTCATGGACGCTCTTGTACATAGAAGATGAGCTCTTGTACACTCTTGTACATGATTGTCGATAAGCAGGACCTCTTGGAGGCTCTCGCCCGACTCGAGCTCGAGGGCGGCGACTGCCTGGACCTTGAGGCCAAGACCTTTTCCGAGTATTCCCGTGACGCACTCGGTCCGACTCTGTCCGCCTTCGCCAATCTTCCCGGTGGGGGCACGCTCCTCCTAGGCGTCAGCGAGAACCCGGTGAAGGTCGTGGGGATCAAGCATCCCCGCGAGCAGATACAAGCGCTGACATCCCAAGCGCGCCAGGGATTCTCCACTGAAATCTCGGTCGATCCCCGCAGCATCGAGCTTGACGGCAAGGCGGTGGTGGTCGCGAACGTGCAGGAGGTGCCGACCAACGCCAAGCCCTGCCGCTGGAAGGAGAATGGCTCCTCCTACCTACGCCAGTACGACGGCGACTACCGGATGTCGGCCCAGGAGGAGCAACAACTGCTGATACGTCATGAACACCCTCGCGGAGACACGATTCCGGTCCCGAACACCTCGATCAACAATCTCGACGCTGACCTGGTCAAGGCCTTTGTACGCAACGCGCGCACGGGCTCTACCGCGCTCAGGGATCAGTCGGAGGCGGACGTCCTGCTCAACCTGAACGTCTTGACGGAGGAGGGCACAGCGACGTTGGCTGGCCTGTACGCCCTCGGCAACTACCCGCAAAGATACTTCCCCGCACTGGCGATCACGGCCGCAGTCGTAGGTGATGAAGGCGGTCCCCGAGCCACCGACCGGCTCAGAATCGACGGACCGCTTCCGCACATGCTCACCGCCGCCGTTGACTGGGTGTCCCAGAACGCGCGCACCAACATCGAGCTCGGGGCAGACGGGCATGCCCGCAACGTGCACGAGTACCCACTGGTCGCTGTCCGCGAGCTGATCGCGAACGCACTGGTCCACCGCGACCTGTCAGAACCCGCCCTATCGAAAGGGGTGGAGATTCGTATGACACGTGATCGCCTGGTCATCTCAAGCCCCGGCGGGCTGTGGGGACTGACCGTGGATCAACTGGGCACCCGCGACGGCAAGTCAGCCGTCAACGAACGCCTGTATGACATCTGTACCTTCACGACCGACGCCGACGGACGGCGCGTGATTGAGGGCCTCGGCACCGGCATCCGCGCCGTACGCGAAGCCCTCCGTCAAGCCGACATGGAGCCTGTCCGATTCCAGGACACCGGCGTGAGGTTCACGGCGCTACTGCCGAGAGCCGCCCTGCTATCACCTTCCGATTTGAACTGGCTCGCCGAGCTTAACGCCGAGGGACTCGGAGTAGAACAGCGTCACGCCCTGACAGAGATGCGGCATGGTCGCTCCTGGACGAACTCGACCTATAGGCGCCGGTTTAGTCTGGACTCCGCTGAGGCCCGGCGACAGCTGCAAGAGCTTGTCAACCTGGGCTTCGCTGAGGCGTCGGGGACAAAAGGGTCGACATCCTATGCGCTGGCATCCGCCGATCGACAACCAAATAAGTCGGAGAAATCGGTCCTTAAGGATGAGACTCAAGTTCCCGAGGACGTAGCCGCAGTCTCCACCAACGCCGCCACAGTCTGGTCATGCCTGGAGACGACACCGAAGACACGCGCACAGATAGTCGAAGCGACAGGACTCACTGGACGCCAGGTCAAATGGGCACTTGACCACCTCAAGGCCTCCGGGTTCGTCGTTTTCCAAGGCCGTCAAGGCTCCACCGCCACCACATACCGCCGCGCCTGACACGACCCGCACGCGTCACGAACTGCTGCACGCTCTCTGCATGCCTTGCCGAGACCTTTTCTGCGCAGGGGCGTGACCTGGGTTCCGCGGGTGTTCCCTGAGACGTCCTCTGAGACGACGACCACCGCCATGGCCTGCGCCTGGCACAATCGCCTCATGGTCGACCTCTCCGCCCTCTCCCCCGCCATCGCCCTCGGTCCACTCGACGGCCGCTACCGCGCCGTCGCCGCCCCCCTGGTCAACTACCTGTCCGAGGCGGCCCTCAACCGGGCGCGCCTGCGCGTGGAGGTGGAGTGGCTCATCCACCTCACCGATCACCGTGTGCTGCCCGGAGCCCCGGTGCTGTCGGAAACCGAAAAGGCTTACCTGCGTGGGATCGTCGAGTCCTTTGGCGCCGAGCAGATCGCCGAATTGGCCGAGATCGAGGCCGAGACTCGCCACGACGTCAAGGCCGTGGAGTACTTGCTCAAGCGGCGCCTGGACGCTGCGGCCCAGGCCCCCGGTGTCGTCGGTGCCGACGGCGGAGCCAGCGTCCTTCCGGACGTGCACGAGATCGTCCACATCTTCTGCACCAGCGAGGACATCAACAACTTGTCCTATGCGCTCACTATCCGCGACGCCGTGACGCAGGTGTGGCTGCCGGCCGCTCGCGGGCTCGTGGATGACCTGGCCGCCATGGCCCGCGAGCACGCCGAGGCCGCCATGCTCGCACGCACCCACGGCCAGCCGGCCACGCCCACCACGCTCGGCAAGGAGTTGGCCGTGCTCGCCCACCGGCTGCGCCGCCAGGTGCGCCGTGTGGAGGCGGCCGAGTATCTGGGCAAGATCAACGGCGCCACCGGCACCTTCGGCGCGCACGTCGTCTCCGTGCCGGACGCCGACTGGGAGGAGGTGGCCCGCACCTTCGTGGAGAGCCTGGGGCTGACCTGGAACCCGCTGACCACCCAGATCGAATCCCACGACTGGCAGGCCGAGCTGTACTCCGACGTCGCCCGCTTTAACCGGGTGGCCCACAACCTGGCCACGGATGTCTGGACCTACATCTCGCTGGGCTACTTCCGTCAGCGACTGAGCGCGCAGGGATCAACCGGCTCATCGACCATGCCGCACAAGGTCAACCCGATCCGCTTCGAGAACGGGGAGGCGAACCTGGAGATCTCCTGTTCCCTGCTCGACACGCTCGCCGCCACTCTCGTCACCTCCCGCCTGCAGCGCGACCTGACCGACTCCACCACGCAGCGCAACGTGGGGGTTGCCTTCGGGCACTCGCTGCTCGCGATCGACAATATTCGTCGCGGCCTGGCCGGGCTCGACGTCGATGCGGGCCGCCTGGCGGAGGACCTCGACGCCACCTGGGAGGTGCTGGGGGAGCCGGTGCAGCAGGCCATGCGGGCGGCCTCGGTTGCCGGCGCCACCGGCATGGCCGACCCCTACGAACGGCTTAAGGAGCTGACCCGGGGCAAGCGGGTCACCGCCGAGGCCATGCGCGAGTTCATCGCCTCCCTGGGTATGCCGGCCGACGTCGAGGCACGGCTGCTGGCCCTGACGCCCGCCTCCTACACGGGCCTGGCTTCCCGCCTGGTCGGCCATCTGGACGACTGACCCCACCGAAACCGGCACTTGTGACGTGCCGAAACCGAGCGAAGTGACGAGACTCCGCGCGCCAATACAGGATCGGCCCTCACCTGTTGGCGAAGATGATGATGAACAGAATGACGATGAACCAGCCGAAGCCGTTGGACATCAGCTTCTCAATGAAATCGGTGTCGTTGTTCTGAGACTGCTGCCGGGGCTGCGGAAGTGGCCTGCCTGGCGGTACCGCCCCGGCAGGAACGCCGCCGTAACCGGGTGCTGCCGGACCTCGCGGGGGCCGCTGCGGCGCCGCCAGCGCGCTGCCGTAACCCGACGACGGCGCTGACCGCTGCCCGATGGGCGGAGTGGCGCCATACCGGGAAGGCATGCTGCCGTACCCGGATGCCACCGGGCCTTGCGCGGGCTGCCGCGGTGCCACCGAGCCGTATCCCGCCGTCGCCGCCGATGTCTGCCGCGGGGCGGTCTGACGCGAGGTGGTGCGCTGCGTGGTCGATTGCCGGTGGCTGGGTTGCCGGACGGGCTGCTGGGGCACCTTCACATCGGGGCCCTTGCCGCGTTGCTGCCCCTCTGCCTGTTGCCGGAGCCGAGCCGCGGGATCGGCGTCGGGAGACTCGCTGCTGGTAGCAGCGGGGGTGGCATCGAGCACCGACACGTCGAAGATGGGCGAGCCCATGAGGGGGTCGCCCAAGACGCTACCGAAGGGGGCATCGTCAAAACCGATGTCGCTGGGCTCCCAGCCGATAGGTGCCCAGGAGTCGCCCGCCTCCAGGTCTGCGCGTTGCTCAGTCATGTGGTCAGCATCCCACAATGCTGCGGCTCGGTTGTAGCTGCCGCGGCCGGAGCTTCACGACAGGCTCGAAACCGATGGCCCATCCCCGTCAGCCGGTTCGGCAGGCGATGTAGCCGTTGCCCGCGGACATGCCCTTGGCCCATCCCCGTCAGTCGACTCGACAGCACCGACCGGTGCGCCACCGCAGGCTCATACCCTTGCCACCCCTACCCCCTAGGGGTATTGTGTCGGGCGTGGCCGGATATACGGGAACGAAGGACGACTACCTCAAGCGACTGCGCCGCATCGAGGGACAGGTCCGCGGCATTTCGCGCATGGTTGAGGAGGACGCCTACTGCATCGACGTCCTCACACAGATCTCAGCCGCCACCAAGGCGCTTCAGGCAGTGAGCCTGGGTCTTCTTGAGGATCACATGAGTCACTGTGTCATGCACGCCGCCCAATCCTCCGATGAGGAGGGCCGCGCCAAGATCCGCGAGGCCTCCGACGCCATCGCCCGCCTGGTCAAGTCCTGACCCCCCGCACCGCGGGTCCACCGCAAAGCTCGACCACGCCCACCATTGTCATCCACAGCCCGCTCACTGAAGGAGTTCCAATGTCCGAGTTCACCGCCGACGGCGTCGACCGCACCACCACCCTGAAGATCTCCGGCATGACCTGCGAGCACTGCGTCGCCCACGTCACCGAGGAGCTCGAGGCGCTCGACGGTGTCAAGAACGTCTCCGTCATTCTCAACAAGGGCGGCCAGTCGGTCGCCACCGTCGTCTCCGACGTGGTCCTGGCCGACGCCGCCCTGGCCGAGGCCATTGACGAGGCCGGCGACTACAGCCTCGACGCCATCGAGCGCGACGCTGCCTGATCCCCGTGCCGAGCGGTCGCTGAAAGCAACCCTCGGCACGGCCTTGCCCGCACCCGCTCGCGCACAACCGAGCCCCCAACCACTTCCGCGTCAGGAGCCTGATTCATCATGACTCAGCCCGCCCGCACCGCCGAGCTCGATTCCGCGGCGGACACCGCGCCCGACGCCGGCCTGCTCCAGGCGCCGGTCGCCACCGTCGATCTCGCCGTCGGCGGCATGACCTGTGCCTCCTGCGTGGCGCGCGTGGAGAAGAAGCTCGGCAAGCTCGACGGCGTGACCGCATCGGTCAACCTGGCCACCGAGTCCGCGCGGGTGACGCTGACGGCGCCGGTGACCAATGAAGAGCTGGTCATTGCGGTGGCCCGCGCCGGTTACACCGCAACGGTGACCGGCCGCACGGAGCTGGCAACGCCGACGGACGACGACGCCGACTCCACGCCCGGCGCCGGAAGACCCTCGAGCGGACAGGGCGACGACGATCAGGGCGTCGACGCGCAGGTTGCTGACGGGCAGGGCACCACGGCGGCAGGCGCTACCCCGACCGATACGCCGCCGCTCTCCGCGGCCGCGCCGGAAGAACCGGAGGGCCGCTCCGCCACTCACCCCAATACCCAGGAGTTCGGCCACTCGCAGGCCATGCGCGCCGACTACCTGCGCACCCGGCTCATCGTGAGCCTCATGCTGTCGATCCCGGTCATGGCCCTGTCGATGATCCCGGCATGGCAGTTCACCGGCTGGCAGTGGGTGCTCGCCGCCCTGGCCCTGCCGGTGGCGACCTGGGGCGCCTGGCCCTTCCATCAAGCGGCCTTCCGCGCAATCCGCCACGGCGCCTTCACCATGGACACGCTCGTGTCGCTGGGGGTGATCGCGGCGACCGGCTGGAGCCTGTGGGCGCTGCTGCTGGGCGGCGCCGGGCAATTGGGCATGCGCATGAGCATGGAGCTGCTTCCGCGCGCGCAGGGCCACCAGGTCCACATGTACTTCGAGTCCGCCGCCTGGGTCACCACCTTCCTGCTGGCGGGCCGCTGGGCGGAGGCGCGCGCCCGTTACCGCTCCGGCGACGCCCTGCGCGCACTCCTGGAGCTCGGCGCCACCCAGGCCACCCGCGTCACCCTGACCTCCCCGTCCGGCTCGACCGACGCCGTCGACGTGCTCGACGACGACGGCGCCCCCCGCCCCGACGCGACCCGCACCGAGGAGACGGTCCCCATCGATGCCCTGGCCGCCGGCGAGCTGTTCACCGTGCGTCCGGGGGAGAAGATCGCCACCGACGGCGTGGTCATCGAGGGCCACTCGGCCGTGGATGCCTCCATGCTCACCGGCGAGTCAGTGCCCGTAGAAGCCGGCCCCGGCGAGGCCGTCACCGGTGGCTGCGTCAATACCTCAGGCGCGCTGCTCGTGCGGGCCACGGCCGTGGGCGAGGGCACCACGCTGGCGCGCATCGGCGCCATGGTGGTGGAGGCGCAGGCCGGCAAGGCGCCCGTCCAGCGGCTGGCGGACCGCATCTCCGGGGTGTTCGTGCCGGCGGTTATCGCGCTGTCGCTGGCCACTTTGGCGGTGTGGCTGCTGCTCGGGCACCCGGCCCAGCACGCGTTCACGGCCGCCGTCGCCGTCCTCGTCATCGCCTGCCCCTGTGCCCTGGGTCTGGCCACCCCGACGGCGCTGCTCGTGGGCACCGGCCGCGCCGCCCAGCTGGGCGTGGTCATCAAGGGCCCGGAGGTGCTGGAGTCCACGCGCACCCTTGACACCATCGTGCTGGACAAGACCGGCACCGTGACCGAGGGCCGCATGCGTCTGGATACCGCCGACGGGATCATCACCTGGGACGCCGAGACTGAAGGCGGGGTGGGACAGGCCCTCTCGGCTACCATCCGCGATCCTCGTACCTCGGATCGCTCCTGCCAGCCCCACCACGCCTTCGAGAACCTCTCCCACCCCGCCCCTAACCTCAGCGGCACACAGGCTGCCACCCTGGCCCTGGCCGGGAGCGTCGAGGCCGCCAGCGAGCATCCGGTGGCCCGGGCCATCGCACAGGCCGCCCAGGAGCATCTCGAGCAGGTGCCGGCGGTGCAGGACTTCTCCAATCACGAGGGCCGGGGCGTGTCCGGTGCGGTGACGCTGGACGGCACGACCTACCGGGTCCAGGTGGGCCGGCCGACCTGGCTGGCCGAGCAGGGACTGGACTTGCCGGAACAAGTCACCGACGCCGTCGCCTCCGCCGAACAGACCGGCGCCACCGCGGTCGCGCTCGCCGTCGACGGCGTCGCCCGGGCCGTGCTGGCGGTGCGAGACACGGTGCGCGACTCCTCGCCTGCCGCCATTGCGCAGCTGCGGCAGCTCGGCATCCGCCCCATCCTGCTCACCGGCGACAACCACCGCACCGCCGCGCGCGTGGCGCAGGAGGTCGGCATCGAGCCCGACGACGTTCGCGCGGAGGTCCTGCCGGGAGATAAGCGCGACGTCATTGCCACCCTGCAGGCCGAGGGCCACGTGGTCGGCATGGTCGGCGACGGTATCAACGACGCCGCGGCGCTGGCCCAGGCAGGCACCCGGGGGCTCGGCTTCGCCATGGGCTCGGGCACGGATGTGGCCATCGAGGCCGCCGATATCACGCTGGTGCGCGCCGACCTGGACGCCGCGGTAACGGCGATCCGGATCAGCCGGGACACGCTGCGGATCATCAAGCAGAACCTGTTCTGGGCCTTCGCCTACAACGTGGCCGCCATTCCACTCGCCGCCCTGGGACTGCTCAACCCCATGATCGCCGGCGCCGCCATGGCCGCCTCCAGCGTCATCGTGGTCACCAACTCCCTGCGCCTGCGCCGCTCGCCCTTCCCCTTGCGCCAAGGTGGGTCGAAGTAAACGCGGTTCGGGTCCTCAGCGGGACGCTCCCCCATCTTCCCCGCATGGATGGGTTGGCCAGGCAAGCTTGCCGCACCCGCACGCACGCCCATCTTCCCCACATGGATGGGTTGGTCAGACCACGACATCCAAGCCGTCCCGGGACCCGTCGCCTGCAACAGCGGCGATGGGCGCACGAAATGCGCTCTGGGGCCCGACGGGGCAGGACCGGCACGCGGCTGCCGAGGTGCGAGCGCATCTCGAGCACGCGGGGTAGCCGGTGAGGGCGCTGGGTGGCCCACGAACACGTGCGTCTCGGCAGCGTTCTCGGCGGTTAGGGTGCGTGCTCGGC
>NZ_JAWDJJ010000026.1:0-4395 GCF_032465695.1 Actinomyces sp. MRS3W | reverse complement strand
TGACGGCCCACACCCTGCTCATCGCCAACGGCGGGCGTCTACCCGCCGGGGTGACGCTCCTACCGGACGCCCGCCTGGACGACGGCATGCTCGATATTGCGGCGATCGACACGCTTCACGGCCTGTGGGGCTGGGCATCGCTGGCGCAGCAGGTGTTGCCACCGCGTCCTGCGTCCTACGCGGATGACCGCGCGGCGCGGGTCGTGTTGCGGCGCGGGAGCGCGGTGACGGTGAGGCTGGACCGTTCCGCGGCCGTCGAGATCGACGGCGATCTGGTGGCGCCCACACGGGGCGTGCGCGCCCGTGTGCAGCCCGCCGCCCTGAGAGTGCGGCGTCTGCTTCCCCGGGCCTGAGGCCCGCACCGGGAAACGGATGTAGGCGACGGGCGAGGGGATGGCGTCTGCTTCCCCCACATCAACGCTCGCACCCCATCCATAGGCGCACCACCGACGAAGGTATGGCGTCTACTCCCCACATCGACGCTCATCACACGCAGAAACTGTGTTGTCTCAAGGCCTCTGGGAGCGTCGGAACGCGTGAGAGCTGGGAGGGTGAGACTCCAAGTCGTTGGGGCGCGGTTTCCGGTCCTGGTCACAGGTGGCCTCCGTGGCTGGACCGCCTACGCGTACTTGGACCGTCTTCCATCCGATGGACCGTCTACGCGTACTTGGACTGCTTACCATCGGATGGACCGTCTGAGAACGTGGCTGAGGCGGTCCAAGCACGCAATGGCGGTCCAACCGCGCAATGGCGGTCCAACTGGAGTCGCCGACGCACCCGTCCTCGAGCCGGATGTCACATCCCCGGCAAGCACTGTCGCCGTTTGAAAGCACGCCCAGCGTCGCCCACCCGAGGCGCCCGAGTGCACCCCGGCAGGCGATCCCCGGAGGCATCCCGACAGGCGGTACTTAGGTGCGGCCCAACAGGCGGTACACAGGCGCACCCCGGCGGCTTGCCCACGAATACGCCCCACCGAGCCCAAGCCTCTGGTGTACGCGGAAGGCTCGGGCGCCAAGGGTCGCAGTCGGCCAGAACGCGCAGACAGCCGCCCCGCCGGGCTCTTCTACTACGCCACTTCACCGTCTACTACGCCACTTCGCCGTTGGGTACGCCGGTTAGGGGTCCACTGAAGGCCTAAGAAGCCTTCAACAGACCGCGAAGTGACGTAGCAAACCCCTAAGGGGCGTAGTACACGCACACCATCCACCCGATGCCGCCCGCAGCAGCCCAGCAACCCCGCCGCAACGGGAGCAAGCGCCCGCACAACACCCCAGCACTTAGCCCGCCCTTAGCAACTTCCACCGGTCTCGGCACGTAACAAGTGCCGGTCTCGGTGAAGGGGGGTTTGGCACCCGGCACCCGGCGCCTAAGAGACGGGTGTCAGAGGGTCCGCCCGTCCAGGACGTCGGCGACCCAGGAGCGCGCCACCACGAAGTCCTTGTCGCTCGTGCCGGCGGGGACCACGACGGGCAGGGAGTCCAGGCGCGGATAGGACCCCAGGAAGCGCAGGAATGGGCAGGTGCGGTGCAGGCCGATGAACGCCGCCTGCACACGCTCATCGCGAATGTGCCCCTCCACGTCGATGGAGAAGCGGTAGCGGCCCAGCGAGTCGCCCACGGGGCGCGACTCGATGCGGGTGAGGTTGACCCCGCGGACGCTGAACTGCTCGAGCATGTCCAGCAGGGCGCCGGCGCGGTTGTGCGGCAGCTGCACCAGCAGGGTGGTCTTGTCGGCGCCGGTGGGCTCGCCGACCCGACCCGGGCGGGACACCTTGACGAACCGGGTGACGGCGTCGGGATTGTCCGCCACTCCTCCGGCAATGATCGTCAACCCGTACTGCTCGGCTGCGAGCGGGTTGCACAGCACCGCTTGGTACTCAAGCGCCTCGGCCTCCGCCGCGCTGGCCCTCGCCAAGGCACGGGCGGGCGCGGAGGTGGAGCTGCCCGCAATGTAGGCGGCACCGGGCAGGTGCTGATGAACCCAACCGCGGCACTGCGCCCAGGCGTGAGGGTGGGTACTGATGCCGCGAATGTCCTCCAGGCGGGTACCGCGTCGCCCAGCCAGGACGAAGGTGATGGGCACGGCCATTTCGGCGGCGATGACGAGGGGCGCGCCGACCACAAGGTTGTCGAGCGTGACGTTGACGCCGCCTTCAACCGAATTCTCAATGGGAACGACGGCGGCAACGGCGGTGCGCTCACGCACGCGGTCGAGCGCGGTGGGGACGTCCTGGCAGGGGTCGAGGACGACGTCGTTGGGGGCGACCTGCCGTAGGGCGGTCTCGCAGAAGGTGCCTTCGGGGCCGAGGAAGGACCACGTGGGGGCTGGACTCGTCATGGGATCAGGCTATCTTGCGACCGGTGACTTGACGGACGGAACGCTCGATGCAGACCGACCACTAGGCTGGCGTGCATGAGTAGGCCGATGCGCCCGCGGAGGCGCCGCGCGCGAGCGACGCTGCGGATCCTCGCCGGCGTGTGCGCAGTGATGGGCATGGTCGTAGTTGCGATGCCCGAGGCCCGCGCCGTTTCCGCCCCGGGCCCGACGACGGCGAGCGCCGCGACGGTCGGCGCCCCGCCCGCATCTGCGGAGCTATCCAATGGTGCGACGACGGCGCGGCCCGAGTCCCCCGCGTCCGTCGGCACGTCGACCACGACGGATGAAGTCCAGCCCGACCCCCTCATTGTGCTCGGCGTGCACGACCTCACCTGGCAGGAACTGCTGGACCTCGCCGCCGGATCGGACCCCCAGGCGGCCGCGGACGCGCAGGCAATCATCGACTACGCCACGGCGAACACGCCGGTGAACCTCGTCCAGCGCACGGTCGGGGACGTCACCTGCCCGGCCGACGGCTGGCTGGCCATCGGTGCCGGGTCGCGCGCCCGCGCCGACTCCTCCCACCTCGACGGCCGCGCGTGTTCGGGAGGCGAATGGAACACCGCCGTCCAGTTGGCCCGCTCCGACGGATACGGGGCCGAACTCGGACAGCTGGCCCGACTGCTGGATGAGGCCGGGGTCAGCTATGCGGCGGTCGGCGCCAACGCCGCCCTCGCCCTCACCACCGCGACGGGAGCAGCCGCGACCGCCTCGACGCTGAGCGAGTTGCTGGCTGCCGAACAGCTACCGGACCTGACCCTCGTCGACCTCACGAACACGGCTTCCGCCGAGGTCAACACCGACCCCGCCAACACCGACCCCGCCTCCGGCCAGGCCGCAGCCGCCGCGCGAGCGCTCGCACAAGCACTCGGCGAGATCTCCGGGCGCGCGCGCATCGTCGTCGTATCCGTGGCCGCATCCCGCACGCCCGGCCCACAGCTGGCGATTCTGCCTGCGGGCACAACCTCTCCGCTGGGTCTCAAGGACGGCCTGCTGCTCGGCCCGACGACGCACCAACCCGGCCTCATCCAGCTGACCGACCTCACGCCGACACTGCTGGCCGCCGTAGCCGGGGCGGATCTTCCCGCCGCAGCGGGCCTGACCGGCGGGATGCTCACACTTGCGCCGTCCGCACCGAACGCAGTTGACGACGACGCGTCCGACGCCGCATCACCGGACGCCATTGCCGCCCTGGCCGACGACGCCGTCCACGCCGTCGCCTCTCACCGCGCCGTGCTGCCGGTCACCCTCCTGCTGCTGGCGGCTGCGGCGGCGCTCATCGCCGTCGTCGTCCTCGGGTTGCGCCGCCCGGAGGGGGCGAGCAGGCCCGGGGCAGGGCGGCTCCATCTCATCGCCCGGGCCGCCTGCGCCGCGGTGGCGCTGCCGACCGGAATCTGGCTCACCAACCTGCTGCCGTGGTGGCGCGCCGGGTCCTGGGCGCCGCTGGTCGCCGTGCTCGCTGCCCTAGCCTGGGCGGCGGTATTGACCGCTGCGGCGTTGTGGCTGGGCCGCCGGATGCACAGACTCCCTCGAGGGGCCCTCACCGCGCGATCCTCCCGCGTCGGCGATCCCGCCGCGGCGGACGCCCCATCAGACGCCCGCTCCCCACGCGGTGCCACGCCAGTTCCTCGGCGCGCAGCGCTTGATGTCACAGGCACCCACTCCGCGTGGAGTGCCGCCCTGGTGCTGACCGCCGCGCTCCCCGCCGTCATCCTCATCGACGCCGCGCTCGGAGCATCACTCGGATTCAACAGTCCGTTGGGAATGAACGCCGTCGTGGCCGGGCGCTTCTACGGGGTGTCCAATACGGCCTTCGCGCTCGCCGCCGGGGCGCTGTTGGTGGCCATCGCCGCGGGTACCGACGGGTTGCGCGCCGCCCGGCCGACGTGGCGTGCCGGAATGGTGACCGCCGCCGGAGTCATCCTGCCGGGTGGGCTGGCGCTGGTGATTGATGGCGCCCCACGGCTGGGGGCCGACCTCGGCGGGGCGATCACGCTGGTGCCGGCGCTGGTAACGCTG